>NZ_JBFAOU010000059.1:0-42892 GCF_040675365.1 Catellatospora sp. NPDC049609
CGACCATGGCCAAGCCGGCCGCCGGCAAGCAGATCGGCGTGAGCAGCTTCCTGGCCGACAACGCCGTGATCGGCGTCGGCATGGTGCTGCTGTTCCGCACCGGCCGGGCCATCCCGAAGGCGCAGCGGGCCGCGTTCCAGCGCCGGCTGATGGTGAGCACCGAGCCGTTCCAGGAAGGCATCTGGACCTGGTACAGCGCCACCGAGCTGCACTGGCGCCCGAAGACCTTCTGGAAGGCCGGCACGAAGATCTTCGTGCACGTGCGGGCCGGCGGCCTGCCGCTGGGCGGCGGGTACTACGGCCGCCGGGACTCGACGCTGGTGTGCAGCGTGGGTCCGGACATCCAGCTGAAGGTCAACGACAAGACCCACCAGATGACGGTGCTCAAGGACGGCAAGTCGGTCAAGACGATCCCGGTCAGCCTGGGCCGGGCGAGCATGCCCTCGTCCAGCGGCACGATGATCATCATCGAGAAGAAGCGGAAGACCGTCTTCGACACGATGGACGACCCGAACCCGGCCAACCGCTACCGCACGAACATCGACTACGCGCAGCGGATGACCTGGGGCGGCGAGTTCATCCACGCCGCGCCGTGGTCGGTGCAGCACCAGGGCAAGCGCAACGTGTCGCACGGCTGCGTGAACGTGTCCATGGCCAACGCGGCCTGGCTGTTCAACAACACGCTGGTCGGTACGCCGATCACCACCACGGGCACGCCGCGGAAGCTGGAGTACGGCAACGGCTGGACCGACTGGGACAAGCCGTGGGAGGAGTACGTGAAGGGCAGCGCCATTCCGTACCAGCCCCCGGCCGACCCCACCCCGGACCCGTCCACGGCCCCGTCGACCGGCCCGTCCGACGCGCCGTCGGCCAACCCCTCGGTCACCCCGGCGGCGTGACCCGCCCGCGCCGCGGACGGCTCCACGCCGTCCTGGCCGGCGGCCGGCGCCCGCCCCGCCATCGTTGATCGCTGTTTCGGGTCAGAACCGGCAGTCTGACCACAGGTTCTGACCCGAAACAGCGATCATGCCCCAACCCGCAAACCCCGCCCGCCAACGACCGCGCGCCGGGGACCCCACGACGCGAAGAAGCCCCGACGGATACCCGTCGGGGCTTCTCTACTGGGGTGATCGACGGGACTCGAACCCGCGACCCCCGGGACCACAACCCGGTGCTCTACCAGCTGAGCTACGACCACCATTGCACGCCGCTGACCGTGCGGCCGCGGCGACTGACCAATGATAGCCATACCCCCGGGGCCCGCGTCGAGCGGGTATCGCTGTGTCCCGCGCGACTCAGGGCAGCAGCGTCGCGGCGGCGATGCGCTTGGCCTCGTCGACGTCCGGGCCGGGCTGCGGCACGAAGATCGCCTCGCGGTAGTAGCGCAGCTCGCGGATGCTCTCGCGGATGTCGGCCAGGGCGCGGTGGGCCAGGCCCTTCTCCGGCTGGCCGAAGTACACGCGCGGGTACCAGCGCCGGCACAGCTCCTTGACCGACGACACGTCGATCATGCGGTAGTGCAGGTGGGTGTCCAGGCGCGGCATGTCCCGGACGATGAAGCCGCGGTCGGTGGCGATCGAGTTGCCACACAGCGGCGCGGTGCGCGGCTCGGTGACGTACTTGGTGACGTACTCCAGCACCATGTCCTCGGCCTGCTCGACGGTCACCGTGGAGCGGCGGACCGCCTCGGTGAGGCCGGATTTCTCGTGCATCTGCTTCACCACGTCGACCATGCCGTCGAGCAGCGGGTCGGGGCAGTGGATGACCACGTCCACCCCGTCGCCCAGGACGTTCAGCTCGGCATCGGTGACCAGGGCCGCGACCTCGATGAGGGCGTCGCTGCCCAGATTCAGGCCGGTCATCTCACAGTCGATCCATACCAGATGGTCGGCGCTACGCAGATCTCCCACCGGCACAGCGTACGCCGTATGGGCGCACTGTCAGTGCCGCCACCGTCGCCCGGTCCTCGCACCGCGCGGCGCGGCGCGCCGGTTAGGGTGGCGTCCATGTCTGTGGTCCGTGCCCGCCTGTCCCCGACGCGGGTGCTCATCGTGCTCGCCGTGCTCGCCGCCTGCGCGTTCGGCTTCTGGCGGCTGCGGGTGGAGCACGACTTCTTCGACCTGCAGATCTACATGTCCGCGGTGCGGTGGTGGGGCGACGGGCACGACCTGTACGACTACGCCCAGCCGGACCGGGTGCAGGGCGCGCTGTACTTCACGTACCCGCCGTTCGCGGCGCTGCTGCTGTTCCCGTTCGGGCTGCTGCCGCTGTGCGTGACGCAGGCGCTGTTCACCGTGGGCACCGTCGCGGCGGTGGTGGTGACGACGTACTGGCTGCTCGCGCCGCTGGCCCGGCGGCAGGGCTGGGAGGTCTGGTACGCGGTGGCGGTGGCGGTGCCGCTGGTGCTGCTGATCGAGCCGCTGCGGGAGACCATCACCTTCGGCCAGATCAACATGCTGCTGGTCCTGCTGATCATGATGGATCTGCTGGTGCTCGGGCCGCGCGGCTCGAAGTGGACCGGCGTCGGCATCGGGGTGGCCACGGCTCTCAAGCTGATCCCCGGCCTGTTCATCGTGTACCTGCTGGTCACCCGGAAGTGGCGGGCCGCGCTCACCGCGATGGCCGCGGCCGCGGGCGTGACGCTGCTGGCGGCCGCGATCGCGCCGCGCGCCTCGTGGGACTTCTGGACCGGCGCCCTGTGGGACACCGCCCGGGTGGGCCGGCTGGACTACACCGGCAACCAGTCGCTGCAGGGCCTGCTGGCCCGCCTGGTCGCCCCGGAGCAGCCCGCCAAGTGGGTATGGCTGCTGCTCGCGCTCGCCGTGCTGGCGTTCGGCATGTGGCGGGCGGCGCGGGCGGGGCTGGCCGGCGACCCGGTCGCCGGGATGGCGCTGACCGGCCTGCTGTCCGGCCTGATCAGCCCGATCACCTGGACGCACCACCTGTACTGGTTCGTGCCCGCGATCGTGGCGCTGGTCGCGGCGGCGGTGGGGAGTGCGGGCGGCCGCCGCTGGGGCTGGCTCGCGTTCGCCGCCGGGGTGTACGCCGTCTGTGTGCGCGGCGTGTTGTCGCTCGTCGACTGGGGCGTCGAGGCGGTGCCGACGGATACGCCGGAACTGTTCCTGGCCCGCAACGCCTTCGTGTTGCTCAGCCTGGTGCTGGTGGTGTTCCTGCCCGTGCGTCCTGGACCATGGGATTATCGCACGTCAACGACCGTTTAGCCAGTCTTGTCCGTTCTGGCGGTTTTCCTTACAGTAGAGGGCAGGGACACCGTCTCCCCCGGGACGGCCCCCAAGGTGAACAACACCGTTCCCCCGGTGTGAGCGGCCCGCACGCCAGCGCGGGCCGCTCGTCTTGTGTCAACGGACCGCGCGGACCCGCTCCAGTCGCAGCGTGCAGGCCGGCCGGTCGGCGAAGCCGCGCAGGAACTCCCCGGGCAGCACCTCCCGCACCGGCTGGGTCGTCGGCAGCGCCCCCCGCAGCGGCGGCCAGGGCAGGTCCGGCGCGGGCACGCTCCGCATCCCCGGCACCCCGACCGTGCGCGCCACGGTCACCGTCTCGGCGTGGCCGGGCCCGTCGAGGGGTTCGAACCAGCTCCGCGGCGCCCGCTGCGCCGACGGCGCGGGCCAGGCCACGGTGTCCTCCAGCGACGCGTCCACGGCGGGGCCGGTGTACGGCGCGCCTGCCCAGGGCGCGTCGGGCTGGGCGCGTACCGGCTCGGCGGCCGCCGGGACGCGCTGCTCCGGCGGGACGGGAGACCCCGTGACCGGCGGCCGCCCCGGTGCGGCGGCGTCCGGGGACAGGACGGCCGCCGTGCCGTCACCGTCGGTGTCCGCGGGCAGGGCCACCAGGGTGCCGTCGTCGGCGGGGTCCAGCAGCGAGGTCAGGTCGCCGTCGTCGACCGGCTCCGGGTCCGCGTCGCGGGGCCGGCCGGGCCAGGCCAGCGTCACGAACGCCACCACCAGCAGCACCGTGCCGAGGATCAGCAGGCCCCACAGCGCCGAGCCGAGCCAGTCCGCGTCGAGCGCCACGTCCAGGCTGACATCGTCGCTGGGCAGGCGCGGCCCGGCGGTCGGCGTGTCCCGCAGCACCACCACCAGCGCCAGGTGGCGGCCCCGGTCCAGCTCCGGGGCCCAGGACAGGCTGCCCAGGCCCTCGCGCAGCCAGAAGTCCTGCGCCAGCGGGTCGGCCGGGTCCCGGCCGGGCGCGTCCATCCGGTTGGTACGCAGCACCAGCGGCCCCGGCCCGACGCGCGTCTGCGCGACCTCGGTGTAGCGGATCCCGGCCAGGTACGCGGCGACCTCGTCGGGCGCGGCGACGCCGACGAACGCGGGTGTGTTGCCGGAGCTCGCCGACAGCCGCAGCTCGACCCCGCCCACCCGGGCGTACGGCACGTCGCGGCGCAGCAGCGCGTCGATGTCCGACACGACCAGCACCCGCTCCGGGTCGGCCAGCGGGGCGACCGCCGCGTGGAACGCGCCGTCGGGGCTGTCGTGCCCGGTCAGCCAGGCCGCCGCGATGCCCGCGGCCAGCGCCGGCAGCGCCAGGATCAGGGCCAGCAGGCCGACGAGCACTCGCGCAGCACGCATCGCGTGTCCTCCCGATGGGGGCGGCGCCCGCACCGTGGCGGGCTCGTCCGCGCGCCGGATCGTCGGCGCGGTCCACCCGGCACAACGCGACCGCCCCCCACCGGGATGCGGCCCCGCTCGCCGCCCCCGCCGATCGGGCCCGGAGTAAGAAAGGGCACCTTCTTAACGGACGTCCGTTAAGAAGGTGCCCTTCCTTACCGCGCCGGTGGGTGCGCTCGGTGCTGTCAGGCGGCCGGGGGTGCCTGCCTTCGGGTACGCGCCAGCGCGACGCCGGCCAGGATCAGCGCCAGCACGCCCGCGACCAGGCCCGCGATGCCGGCCCAGTCGTTGCCGCCGCCGTTGTTCTCGCCGACCGCCACGGTGGTGTCGCTGGTCGCCGGGGTGGCCTCGGCGCCCGCGGCGGCGGGCAGCAGCTTCAGCACCGGCGCCGGGTTCTCCAGCTCGGCGCCGTCGTTGACCGGCTCCTCGATCCAGCGCACCACGGCGCCGTCGGAGTAGGTCTGCAGCGCCTTGAAGACCATCTGGTCCACCTTGGGCAGCGGGCCCAGCGACACCGGGAACTCCTGGAACTGCCCCGGCTTGACCGCCGCGTCCGCGCTGGTCGCGGTCCAGGTCAGGGTCGCGACGACCTCGTTGACCGGGGTGCCGTGCACCTCGACCGGGGTCGCCAGCTTCCGCTTGGTGACGGCGACCGTCCAGCCGGGCACCGGCTGCGTGGACACCGACGCGACCGGCGCGTTCTCCGGCAGGTGGATCTCCACCTTGGTGGTGCTCGCGTCGTCGGACTCGTTCGGCACCCGGAACGCCACGCGGGCGTAGCTGCCCTGCACGGCCTCCTTCGGGCTGACCGTGACGTGGGCCGCGGCGGGCACGGCCACGGCCAGCAGGCCGAGCACCGTCGCCGCGACCACACCGAGTCGGCGCGTCATCTTCATGTCTGGGGACCTTTCGTACGGCTCAGCGGGTGCCGAGCGCTATGAGATCGGCACCGTCGCGGTGACCGAAGCCTGATCGATCTCGGAGACGCGAAGGGTGAACTGCAGCTGCCAGTCGCCCGGCGTGGGCAGGGTGACCTGGCCGCTGGCGTGGTTGTCGGTGAGCTTGAGCATCGGGAACGAGATCTTCTCGATGCCGGCCGAGGGCAGCGCCGCGGTGGCCTTCCACTCCACCACCGGCAGCGGCGAGCCGTCGGCCTTGTACGCGTACAGGTGCACGGCGTTGTCCCCGCGCTCGGCCGGATCGACCTCGACCTGCAGCGTGTAGAGCGGGCTGGTGAGCGTGGTCGAGTAGATGACCGGCTGGGCGGGCAGCGCGGCGGTCTCCTGCGCGGTGCGCGCCGGGGTGGTCTGGGTGAGCGCGCCGGTGACCGCCAGCACCACCGCCGCGATGGCCACCTCGACCGTGACGATGCGCCGCAGCGGCCGGGGGTTGTCGGCGGCCCCGTTGTTGGTCCACCGCCGGGCGAAGAACGCCGCCAGCAGCACCAGCCCGACGAGCACCGTCTTGGCGATGAGGAGCTGCCCATACGTCGTGTCGACCAGCGCCTGCGGGGTGCCGATCTGGATCAGGGCGGACACCACGCCGGCCAGCAGCACCGTGGAGACGGCCAGCGCCGCCCAGCGCGACCAGATCGGCAGGATCGCGCCGAGCTCGCGGCTGTCCGCCTGGCGCAGCAGGTACGCCATGAGCATGACCAGGCCGCCGAGCCACACCGCGGCGCCGGCCAGGTGCAGCGCGTCGACCACGACGGAGACGGCGGGCACCGGCGAGGCAGCCGGGTGCCCGGCCAGCGGCCAGGTCAGCGCGGCGCCCGCGGCGACGAGCAGGAGCAGCACCCGGTCGACGATCCCGTCGCGCCCGGCCAGCAGCGGGCGCACCAGGAACGCGGCGACGCCGAGCAGCGCCAGCCGCACCAGCAGCACGATGCCGTACTGGCTGCCCAGCACGTCGGCGAGGTCGCCGCCGGTGACCCCGGTCAGGCTCGTGCCGGTGGTGTACGGGGCCTGCAGGTAGAGCCCGGCCAGCGTGGCGAACACGACGAGCCCGAACCCGGTCCACATCAGCCTGCGCGGCCCGCGCTGGCTCAGCCGGGCCGGCCACAGCAGCGCCAGCACCAGCACCGGACCGACCAGCAGGACCAGGCCCGCGTACCCGATGACCTTGGCGACGGCGATCAGGTTGCGGATGGTGTCGTCGACCTTCTCCTCCGGCAGCTCGGCCGGGGTCTGCGACGAGGCGCCCACGGAGAAGGTGAAGCCGCCGGGGACCGGGTGGCTGTCCGCCGAGATCACCCGGTAGCTGACCAGGTACGTCCCGCGGCGCGCGTCCTCGCGCAGCCCGATCTTGAGCACGTTGCCGTCGACCGTCGGGGTGCCCCGGTCGGCGCGCTCGCCGTCCGGCCCGACGATGCGGATCTTGTCCGCGACCGGGGAGACCGGCTCGCTGAACGTGAGCGTGACCTGCCGCGGCGCCTCGGGCACCACCGAGCCGGCGGGCGGGCTGGTGCGCAGCAGCGCCGCGTGCGCGTACGCCGGGCTCGCGGGCAGCAGCGTCAGCGCGAGGAACCCGAGCACCGCCAGCAGCGCCCGCCACGGCGTCCGGGTGCCCGGCCGGCGGGCAGCGCGGGCGGGGGTGTCCTGGCGGCTCGTGTCGTGACGGCTCGCCGGGCCGGCGGGGAGTCCGTGCGGCGTGCGACAACTTCTGGGTTGTCGCGACAACCCAGAAGTTGTCGGGCGCGCGGAGGAGTGCGCCGGGGCGGGGTGAGGGGTGGCAGTCATGTGACTCACGGGGCGACCGTAACCGCAGTCCGGGGTTCGCGGGAGAGCCCGGTCGTGCGGCTCAGCGCCCACAGCAGCCCGGCCTGGACGAACGCGGCGGCGTGCCCGATCTCGTGCGCCAGCGCGGTCATCCCGTCGGCGACGTCGAACACGCTCGTCACCGCCAGGCACGCGGCGAGCACGAAGGCGACCGGCACGAAGGCGCGGGCCCGGTCGGGCCGCCACGCGGCCAGCGCGAACCCGACCGCGAGCGCGATGTCGAACGAGGCCGCCTCCCGGCCGGTGTGCAGCCCGCCCTCGCCGCCCAGCAGCACCGGCAGCGCGAGCAGCACCTGCACCACGGCGGTCACGCCGAGCGCGACCCGCAGGATCTGCCGGTGCCCGTCGGCCTGCCGCCGGCCGGCCAGCGCCGCCGCGTCCCGCTCGGCGGCGACCGCGGCCAGGATCGGCGCGGTCAGGTCGGGCACCTCCATGGCCTGCACGCGTACCGCCCGGTTGACCTGCTCGGCGGCCCGCAGCCAGGCCCGGCAGTCCGGGCAGCCGGCCAGGTGGCCGTCGAGCGCCCCGGGCGCCCGGCCGGTCTCGGCCGCCCACGCCCGCACCTCGCCGTCCAGCCGCGCCGACAGGCCTTCGCGCACCTCGTCGCAGTTCGTCATGGGCGGGTAGTCGGCGCGCACCCCGTTCCGGTTCCCGGCCGTGTCCCGTGACACGCGCGACGTCGCCGCCCGGAGTGAGCCCGACCGGCGGTTAGGCTTGCTCCCCGTGCCCCCCGTGCCAGCCGACGAGCCGCTCCCGATCGCCGATCCGGCGACCGAGTGGGCGCTGGCCGCGCGCACGGGGGACCCGCTGGCGCAGGCGGCGTTCGTCCGGTCCACCCAGGCGGAGGTGTGGCGCTTCGTCGCGGCGCTCGTCGACCCGGGCACCGCGGACGATCTCACCCAGGAGACGTACCTGCGGGCGTTCCGGGCGCTCCCCGCGTTCGAGGGGCGCTCGACGGTGCGCACCTGGCTGCTCGGCATCGCCCGCCGCACCTGCGCCGACCACCTGCGTACGGTGGTAAGGCAGCGTGCGCTGGGCACCCGCCTGGCCACGCAGGCGCTGACGGCCGGGCACCACCCGGACCCGGCGGGCCAGATCGGGGCGGCGCAGCTGCTCGACCGGCTCTCGCCGGAGCGCCGCGAGGCGTTCGTGCTGACCCAGCTGCTGGGCCTGTCGTACGAGCAGGCCGCGGCGGTGCAGGAGGTGCCGGTCGGCACGATCCGGTCCCGGGTCGCGCGTGCCCGCGCCGAACTGGTGGCCGACGTCGTTAGCGCCTTAGCCGCCTGAGGGCGCACACACGGGGGCAAGGAGGAGTTTCATGGGCGAGCGCAACGAGCGGATCATGCGGCTCGGTCGGGTTCACGCCGGTGACGAGCGCGGCGAGGTGTCGGCATGACCTGGCACAGGGCGCAGCCTTGGGTGAGTCTGGCGTGCCGGCTGGGCCTCGCGGGCATCTTCATCGTCGCGGGCGCGCTCAAGGTCACCGACCTGGCCTCCTCCGGCCGCGCCGTCAACGCGTACCAGATCATGCCGTACGACCTGGCCATGGTCGTCGGTGCGGCGCAGCCGTTCGTGGAGATCGTGGTCGGTCTGCTGCTGCTGTTCGGCCTGGCCACCCGCCTGGCCGCCTGGGCGAGCGCGGTGATGATGGTCGCCTTCATCGCCGGCATCGCCTCGGCCTGGTCCCGCGGGCTGAACATCGACTGCGGCTGTTTCAGCAAGGGCGGCCCCCTGCCACCCGGGGTGACGCCGAACTACCTCCCGGACATCATCCGGGACGTGGCCTTCCTCGCGATGGCCATCTTTTTGATCATCTACCCGGTCAGCCGTTTCTCCCTCGACGCACGACTGGACCGACCGTCCCCCGCCCTGGAGGACGACGTGCTGGAGGAAGAGAACAGTGACGAACCGAGCGAGCAGGCCGTACGCCGCCGCGAGCGCCTCTGAGGCGACGGCATGAGCAGCAGGAAAGACCAGAACGCGGCTGCGCGGATGGTGCGCGAGCAGATCGCCAAGGAGCAGCGCCGCAAGCGCACCATGTGGATCTCGATCGCCGCGGTGTCCGCGCTGGTCATCGCCGGCCTGATCGGCTGGGCCATCTACGCCGGCGGCAAGACCACGGAGTACACCGCGCCCAAGGGCGCCAACAGCGCGGGCAACGGCATCGTCAGCGGCAGCGGGCCGGTCGTCGTCGACGAGTACGTCGACTACCTCTGCCCGCACTGCAAGACCTTCCACGACGAGGCCGCCGCCTCGCTCCAGCAGCTCGTCAACGATGGCAAGATCACGCTGGTGACCCACCCGGTGGCGTATCTCGACGGCGCCTCGACCAACCGGTACTCCACCCGCGCGTCGGCCGCCGCCGGGTGCGCCGCCGAGTTCGGCAAGTTCACCGAGTTCTCCAACGTGCTGTTCGAGAACCAGCCCGCCGAGGGCGGGGCCGGGCCCAGCGACGAGGACCTCATCGTGTTCGGCCGCCAGGCCGGCCTCGGCGAGGACTTCGCCCAGTGCGTACAGGACAAGCGCTTCATCAACTGGACCAACCACGTCAGCGAGGAGGCCGGCCGGGCCGGCGTCAGCGGCACGCCGACCGTCCTGGTCAACGGCAAGGCGACCCAGGCGAGCTCGACCGCGATCGCGACCGCCGTCGCCGCCGCGGCCGGCGCCGCCCCCTCGGCCAGCACGAGCTGATCTGCGGAGCAGGAGAGATGACACCCCTCATCGCACGGCGCGTGAGCGCGGTCCTCGGGACCGCGCTCACGCTGCTTCTCGCCGTCGCCACCCCGGCCTCGGCCCACGGCGCCGACGCCCCCGACGCGACCAACTACCACACCGTCATCACCGCCGCCCCCGACCTGCCCGGCCTCGAAGTGATCACCATCGAGGCGGGCGCCCGGCTGCAGCTGACCAACCACACCGGCAAGCCGGTCGAGGTGCTGGGCTACCAGAACGAGCCCTACCTGGAGGTACGCCCCGACGGGGTGTACGAGAACATCCACTCCCCCGCCACGTACCTCAACATCACCATCGCGCACGTGGACCCGCCCGCGCACGCCGACCCGACCGTCGCGCCGGAGTGGCGCAAGGTCAGCGACGAGCCGGTGTACCGCTGGCACGACCAGCGCGCGATCTGGACCGAGCCGAGCCCGCCCGCCGAGGTCGCCGCCGCGCCCGACCAGCCCCGCCGGATCCGCGACTGGACCGTGCCCATGCGCACCGAGGTCACCCCGCTGCAGGTCACCGGAGTGCTCGACTGGGTGCCGCCGCCGGACCCGGTGCGCTGGTGGCTCGGCGCCGTCGCCGCGGCCGCCGTGGTGGCCCTGCTCGGCCTGGTCCCCGGCCGCCCCCGCGCGATCACCGTGCTGCTGTCGGCCGCCGCGCTCGCCGCGGGCGTGCTCGCGCTCGGCTACGCGGCCGGGCGCGAGATCGACGCGGGCAACCACACCGTCGGGCCGATCCTGCTCGAGCTGGTCACCGTGCAGCTGTGGTCCGTGGTCAGCGCCCTGGCCGCGATCGCCGCCGCCGCGTACTCGCTGACCCGCCGCGCCGCCGGCGACTTCGCGCTGGCCCTGGGCGCCGCCGCGGTCGGCCTGTTCTCCGGGATGGTCAACGCGGCGGTCTTCCACCGCACCATCGCCCCGATCCCGTGGGGCGACACGGCCGCCCGGATCATGACCGCCACGGTGATCGCACTCGGCGTCGGCGTCGCCGCGGCCGGCATGCTCCGCCTACGCGGCACCACCTCCGGCGTCCCCACCCAGCGCCCACCCGCCGACGCCACCACCCAACCCCACCCGGCAGCCGACCACCCCGCGTGACCCGTTGCCTCGTTTGCCATTGACGTTGGCCTATCTGGATGACAAAAACCAGATCATCGTCATCCAGATAGGCCAACGTCTATAAAAAAACCGGGACGGGCGGGTCAGGCGACCGGGACGGCGAAGCCGTACGGGAGTTCCAGGCGGTGCCGGGCCAGCAGGTCGGCGTCGGCGAGCAGCTCGCGGGTCGGGCCGTCGGCCACGATCCGGCCCTCGTCGAGGATCACCGAGCGCGGGCACAGCTGCAGCGCGTACGGCAGGTCGTGCGTCACCATCAGCAGCGTCACGTCCAGCCCGAGCACGATCTCGGCCAGCTCCCGCCGCGCCTGCGGGTCCAGGTTGGACGACGGCTCGTCCATGACCAGCAGGTCGGGCCGCATCGCGAGCACGGTGGCGACCGCGACCCGGCGGCGCTGCCCCAGCGACAGGTGATGCGGCGCGCGCTCCTTGACGTCGCTCATCCCCACCGCGGCCAGCGCCTCGTCGACCCGCCGTCCCAGCTCGGCCCCGCGCAGGCCCAGGTTCGCGGGGCCGAACGCCACGTCCTCGGCGACGGTGGGCAGGAAGAGCTGGTCGTCGGGGTCCTGGAAGACCAGGCCGACCCGGCGGCGGATCTCGGCGAGCCCGGCCCGGTCGCGCGGGTCGACGGTGCGGTCGCCGACGCTGACGGTGCCGCCGGAGCCGGTCAGCCCGGCGTTCGGCAGGATGCCGTTGAGGTGCAGCACGAGCGTGGTCTTGCCGGCCCCGTTCGGCCCGAGCAGCGCGACCCGCTCGCCGGGCTCGACGCGCAGGCTGACGCCGTGCAGCGCCTGGTGGCCGTCGGGGTACGTGTAGCGGACGTCGTCGAGCAGCAGCGCGGTCATAGGGTAGACCTTCCCACCAGCAGGATGGCGGCGGCGAGCACGGGCACCGCGGCACCGGCGGCCCACTGCCGGGCGGTGGCCAGGCTGCCCTCGTGCAGCGCGGCGGGCAGGCGCCCGGTGTACCCGCGCGAGCGCATGGCCAGGAACACCCGCTCACCGCGTTCGAAGGCGCGCAGGAACAGCGTGCCTAGCCCGGCGGCGAAGCCCGTGAGCTGCCACAGGAAGCGGGGGTCGTCGAGGCGCGACAGCCGGGCGATGCGCATGCGCCGGGCCTCGTCGGCGAGCACGTCGAGGTAGCGCAGCATGAACAGGGCGATCTGGGTGATCGCCTGCGGGGTGCGCAGCCGGTCCAGCCCGATCAGCACGTCCCGGGCGGGCGTGGTGGCCGCCAGCAGCAGCGCGATCAGCACGCCGAGGGTGCCCTTGACCAGGATGTTCCACCCGGCCCAGAGGCCCTCGACGGCGACGGACAGGCCGAGCACGGTGGTGGTCGGCCCGGCCGCGAAGAACGGCAGCAGCGCGGCGGTGGCCACGAACGGCAGCTCGATGAGGCTGCGCCGGGCCAGCCAGCCGGCCGGGACGCGGGCCAGCACCGCGAGCACGGCCACGATCAGGGCGTACGCCCCGAAGGCGGGCAGCAGCTCGCGCGGCGTCGCCACCACCACGATCGTGAACAGCACCGAGGCGGCGATCTTCACCTCGGGTGCGAGGTGGTGCACGGGCGAGTGCCCGTGCACGTACATCGGGTGGGTGTGGCCCGCGCCCATCGGACTACTTCTCCGCCGGCACGGCGTCCGGGGCCTGCTGCGGCGCGGCCGCGGCGGCGCGGCGACGGCGGGCGGCCCAGAAGATCGCCAGTCCGACGGCGAAGGTCAGCGCGACGCCGATGAGCCCGGCCAGGCCGGTCGCGCCGTCGAGGCCGGTGATGCCGTAGTCGGCGAGGATCGACCCGCCGAGCTCGTGGTCCTGCGCCTGCTGCGCGATGCAGCTGCCACCGGTGATCACGCCGTCGGCGTCGACGGTGCAGCCGGTCAGCGTGGTCGCGTCGAGCCCGTCCGGCTCGCCGGAGGCGAGGTAGCTGACGCCGCCGGCCAGCACCGCGGCGACCGCCAGGCCGCCGAGCACGAACGTGCGGGTGGGCAGGCCGCCGGTGGCGGGCTGGTCGAGGCGGTTGCCGTGCAACGCGTACACCAGGTCGGGGCGCACCTTCGCCACCGTGGTGACGGTGACCGCCGCGATGAGGCCCTCGCCGACGCCGATCAGCGCGTGCACCCCGGCCATGGTCGCCGAGATCTCGCCGTACCCGATGGTCAGCGGGACGTCGCCGCCGAGAAGGAACTGGAGCACGAAGCCCTGCGAGGCCAGCACGACGGACAGCACCGAGGCGAAGAAGACGGCCAGGCCGACGCCGGCCGCGGTGCGCGGGAGCAGCTTCATCAGCGCGACCAGCACCAGGTAGCCGACGGCCGTGCCGAGCAGCGCCATGTTCGAGATGTTCAGGCCCAGCGCGCTCACCCCGCCGTCGGCGAAGATCAGCGCCTGCACGATCAGCACCACGGAGACGCAGAGGGCGCCGACCCACGGGCCGACCAGCGCCGCGGCGAGGGCGCCGCCGAGCAGGTGGCCGCTGACGCCGGGCAGCACCGGGAAGTTGAGCATCTGCACGGCGAAGATGAAGGCCGCCACCAGGCCGGCCATCGGGGCGAGCCGCTCGTTGAGGTCCTGCCGCGCCTTGGCCAGGCAGAACGCGAGCAGGACGACGGCGACCACGCCGTAGGCGAGCGACACCGGCCCGCCGATGATGCCGTTCGAGATGTGCATCGCGATGTTCACTCAGCCAGCCTAGGGTTGTTGCAAACTACTTGCAATAAGCCCTCCCCGGCGTTCATCGACCGACTTGCCCGGCACCTGGGCGTACGCGGGCGCAAGACACGCCCGTGTGCCAGGCAAGTCGGGTGACCTCGGGCGGGCGGCGCGGGGCGCGTGGATAGGGTGTTCGGTGTGACGGAGAACGTACGACTCGCGCCTGGGGACACCGCCCCCGACTTCACCCTGCCCACCGCCGACGGCGGCACGCTGAGCCTGGCGGACCTGCGCGGCAGGAAGGTCATCCTGTACGCGTACCCGGCCGCGATGACCCCTGGCTGCACCACCCAGGCCTGCGATTTCCGCGACTCGCTCGCCTCGCTGACCGCCAAGGGGTACGCGGTGATCGGCATCTCCCCCGACGCCCCGGCGAAGCTCGCCAAGTTCGTCGAGCGCGACGCGATCACCTTCCCGCTCGTCAGCGACCAGGACAAGGCCGTGCTCACCGCGTACGGCGCGTTCGGCGAGAAGAAGAACTACGGCAAGGTCGTGCAGGGCGTGATCCGGTCCACCTTCGTCATCGACGAGAAGGGGCAGGTCGAGCACGCCTTCTACAACGTCAAGGCCACCGGCCACGTCGCCAAGCTGCGCCGGGACCTCAAGCTCGACTGACCCCGCGGCACCGGCCCCTGGATCGCGGCCGCCGCCGCTGATGAGCAACAATGTGGCAGCAACTGATGCTCCTGGGGCCGTAGCCCAACGGCAGAGGCACGCGGTTTAGGTCCGCGCCAGTGCGGGTTCGAATCCCGCCGGCCCTACTCACCCCCGCTCCGGCGGCTCATCCCCGGTCCCACGGCCGGTGGCGGCCGGTTCGCCGGCCTCCGGACCGTCCGGCACCACGGGATCGACTCCGGGCCGGCCGTCGCGGAGCAGATGCGCCGTGCGGCGGCCCACCAGGACGACGAGCAGCAGGTCACCGGCCTTGGCCAGCGCCATGCCCAGCGCGGTGATCGCGTTCTTCAGCCCGTACTGCAGATCGCGGTAGGACTGCGTGCGGAAGCCCGTGTAGAAGCCGGCGAAGACCAGCCAGGGCACGACCCCGAACAGCGGGCGCAGGTCGAAGCGGTACATCGCTCCCGCCAGCAGGATCGCGACGACCGCGACCACGACCGCACGCCATGCGGTCGCCGGCACGAAGGCCGGCTTCGTCGCCCCGTCGACAGGCGACCTCCGCGCGGTCCGCCGGGCGAGCAGCAGCCCGGCCGCGCCCGCCGACAGGATCAGGCAGGTCCACCCCAACCGCGGATCGGTCAGCGGCAGCGCCGTCCCTCCGGTGGCCATGAGCAGACTCAACGGCCCGGCCGGCAGCAACGCGGCGACCGCCGCGAGATTCCACGGGGTCACCAGGCGGCCGCGGTCCTCCAGCATCTTGTCGACGCCGCAGGTCGCGTGTGCGGCATCATGCCGGCCCTCGGCGACCGGCCGGCCGAGATACGGCAGCAGCGCCGCGATGTGCGGCTTCTGCCGCAGCAGGGGGGCGTACTGCAGCTCGGGTCCGGCCGGCCGGCAGAAGCTGGTCGCCTCCAGCGCCCAGGTCATCGTCACGAACATGATCCCGAAGGCGCCGAAGGGCACCGCGACGAGCCAGACCCGCACGTCGTCGAGCGCGAATCCGAGCAGCCGGCAGGCCACGGCCACGCGCAGCACGTACCCGAGGCCGATCATCACCCACAGCGCCACGACGACCGGGGTGGTGACCTCGGCGCGGGCCGCCGCGGGGCGTCCGCGCAGGAACTCGTAGAGCAGCGCGATGCCGAAGACGGCGGCGGTGAACCAGGCCACCGCGACGGTCTGCCCGAGCCAGGCACCCAGCCCGAACGCGAGCGCGACCCGGACCAGCAGCACGCTCCACGACCAGGCCACGGAGCGGCGCAGCTCCTGCTTCGTCCGGCCGGGCAGCCGCAGCCGCCCGGCGGCCGCCGGGTGCGCCACGTCGTCGGCCAGGCCGACGATGTCGTTCCACTGGTAGCGCGCCGGGTAGACCAGCCATTCCAGCACGAACCAGAGAAGTACGGCGGTGAGCAGCGGCGGACGGTCCGGCTGCGCGACGCCCGCCGCCAGCAGCAGGCCGAACACGACCGGCACGATGATCCACTTGATCCAGTCCTGGGGGCGCGGCACCAGCAGGTAGGACCACAACCGGCGGCCCGTACGCGACTCGCGCCGCTGGCGGGGGATGAGGCGGCGATCCGGGTGGTCGGCGTACTTCTCGACCATCTTCAGGAACATCGACTTGCCGGCGACCGTGGTGGCGAACACCTCCACGCTGAAAAGCACCGCGAACAGTCCGTAAAAGAAGATCATGCCGACCCGGTACGGCCACGGGACAAGCAGGGCGACGTAGAGCGCGAGCCCGCCGTAGACCAGCACCACGCAGATGTAGAGCAGCAGCGACAGCAGCCGGTAGCCCAGCCTGCCCCGGCGTAGGCTCACCAGGTCAGACATGATCCCGATGTAGCTGGCGGGCGGGATCCCCGGCAGTTCCTGCAGCCGGCCGGGTGCGTGGCGTTGCAGCTCGGTCTCGATCGCCCGCATGTAGTAGGAGCGCAGGGTCGCGGTGATGCCGATCATCTGCATGAACGCCAGCGCGGCCAGCGTCGGCAGCGGCGCCGCCGCCAGCAGCAAGGGCTTCACATTCACGCAGTCGGTGGGCTCCGCCTCGCCAAGCGGGAGGTCGACCAAAGGGCACGCCTGGCTGACGACGGCCACCAGGGCCGTGGCGAGGCCGACCGCCACACCGATCATCGCGGCCATGGTGGCGATGTGGGTGCGCTCGTCTTCGCGGGCCATCTCGTAGTCACTGATCAGCACCGCGAGCCGGGCCTGATCAGCGACGTTCTCGGTGGTGCCTACCATCACACGGGCCACGGTCATCAATGTGGCACACGGCGGAAAGCTAGGACACCCACCGGGACACCCAGTACATGTTGGATGCTCGGCCACCACGGGCGCCGCCCGGCAGGCCGGTACTGGACGAACGGGGCGGACAGCAGCCACGCGAGCAGGCCGTCGGTCAGCACCTGGTCGCCGATCACCACGAGCGGGCGCGGCAGGTCGCGGTAGGCGCGGCGGCGCCACGGCTTGCCCGCGCCCGGCACGGCGCGGACCGCGGGCCCGGTGGCGCGGTCGGGCAGGGCCAGCGCGCGGGTGGAGTTCGACGCGTAGACCAGCGCCTCCACCCCGCCGATCCCGGCTATCGCGTCGGCGACCTCGGCCGCGCGGCGCTGCCAGGCGTCGTCGTCCTGCTCCCAGCGCACCACGAACGGCTCGACGTCGAGGATCAGGG
Organism: Catellatospora sp. NPDC049609; assembly: GCF_040675365.1. Classification (NCBI taxonomy): domain Bacteria; kingdom Bacillati; phylum Actinomycetota; class Actinomycetes; order Micromonosporales; family Micromonosporaceae; genus Catellatospora; species Catellatospora sp. NPDC049609. The sequence goes on from NZ_JBFAOU010000059.1 coordinate 17,239, forward strand.
TGCGCGGCCGGGCCGCGGCCACGATCGCGAGCACCTGCGCGGGGGTCTCCGCGTGCCGGCGCCACGGCCGGCGCATCAACGACCAGTCAGGTGCGCGGCGGCGACGCGTTTCGGGACGCACATCCGCCAGGCGTCGGTGACCAGCTCGCGCAGCTCGTCCTCGTCCAGCGCGGCCAGGTGCGCCTGCACCCAGTGGTAGCGCAGGTCGGACTCGCGGGGCAGGAAGAACTTCGCCGGCTCGGCCGCGACCAGCCCGTCGGGGCCTCCTTGGGGTAGCCGAACCCCAGCACCGTCTCGTCGGCGGACAGCGCCGCGAAGACGATCCGCCCCACGCGGAACTTCACCCGGTCGCGCACCAGTGCCTCGTATGCCCGGGGCAGTGCCAGCGCGACCTGCCGCACCTGCTCGACCGTGGCCATCGCGCCTCCCCCGCTCCCGGCCGGACCCGCCTTAGCCTGGGCCCGGCGCCCTGTCCACCAGTCTGCCCCTCACCGGTGACATTCCATTCGGGCGCTGTCCGCAACACCCTAAGTCTATTGACACATTTAATGATGTTCAGAAAGGCTCGGGGCGCGAGTCCTTCGACACCCAGGAGGGGCAGTGGGGAAACTTCGAGTCATGGCGGTGTGCCTCGGCATGGTCGGCGCGATCGCGCTGGTCGCGCCGGCGAGCGCGAGACCCGCCGGCGACGGTGAGCGGGCCAGGAACCCGCTCGACGTGTACGTGGGAGTGATCGAACAGAGTCAGGTGGAGGAGTTCCGCGGGATCGGACTCGACCACGAGGATGTGCGGACCGCGCCCGCCGGAGCCGGCAAGGTCCGGGTCGAGGCGGTGCTGTCCGAGGTGGAGGCGTCTCGGCTGGCGAGCCGCGGCGTGACGCTGTCGGTGAAGATGATCAAGGGCCAGAAGGCCTCGGACGCGCTGCGCAAGCAGGCGCTGGCCGGCAACACCGTGTACCGGTCGTACAGCGAGGCCGGCGGCCTGCGCGAGGAGCTGGAGAAGATCGCCGCGGACAACCCGTCGATCACCAAGCTGCTCACCATCGGGCACACCACCCAGGGCAAGCCGATCAAGGGCATCAAGCTGACCCGCTCGGCGCGCCTGCTGCCCGACGGCCTGCGCCCGGCGGTGGTCTACATCGGCGCCCAGCACGCCCGCGAGTGGATCACGCCGGAGATGGTGCGCCGGCTGCTGCACCACTACATCGACGGGTACGGCAGCAACCCTGAGCTGACGAACCTGGTCAACACGCGGGAGATGTACTTCTTCCCGGTGGTGAACCCGGACGGCTACGACTTCACCTTCACCGCGGACAACCGGCTGTGGCGCAAGAACCTGCGCGACAACAACGGTGACGGCACCATCGCGCCCGGCGACGGCGTGGACCCGAACCGCAACTACGCCACCAAGTGGGGGTACGACAACGAGGGCTCCTCGCCCGACCCCGCCAGCGAGACGTACCGCGGCCCGGGCCCGAACTCGGAGCCGGAGAGCAAGGCGCTGGACGGGTTCTTCAAGAAGGTGCGCCCGGAGTTCTTCGTGAACTACCACTCGGCCGCGGAGCTGCTGCTCTACGGCGCGGGCTGGCAGGTCAGCACGCCGACACCGGATGACGTCATCTACACGACGCTGGCCGGCGACGACGCGAACTCGGCGATCCCCGGCTACGACCCGGACATCTCGGCGGAGCTCTACACCACCAACGGCGACACCGACACGCACATGACCGCCAAGTACGGCACGCTCGGCTTCACCCCCGAGATGACCACGTGCGAGACGGTGTCCAACTCGATCCCCGACGACGAGTGGGTCGCCGAGGACTGCGCCAGCGGGTTCAACTTCCCGGACGACGAGGAGCTGATCCAGGCCGAGTTCGCCAAGAACATCCCGTTCGCGCTGTCGCTGGCGAAGTCCGCGGCGCAGCCGGACAACCCGGTCTCGGTGCTGGGCCACACCTCGCCGCACTTCGTGGTGGACGCCTTCGACGTGTCGTACGGCCGCACCCAGCCGGTCGCCGCGATCATCCGGCGCTCGCTGAAGAACGTGAAGGTGCACTGGAAGGTCAACGGCGGCAGCGTGAAGTCCGGCTCCGTGAAGGAGTGGCAGGGCGGCGAGCGCTACGGCGACGAGAACGACGACTACTACGCCGAGTACCGCGGCAAGGTGACCGGCACCAAGGCCGGTGACCAGGTCGAGGTGTGGTTCAGCGGGTTCTCGGTGACGCCGGGCCGGTTCGGCGCGGTGACCAGTGACCACTTCACCTACCGGGTGCACGACGACATCGGCGGCAAGGTGCTCATCCTGGCCGCGGAGGACGTCACGGGCGTCAGCCCGGCGCAGGGCGTGACCTCGGCGAAGTACGCCGCGGACTACGCCGCCTCGCTGAGCGCGGCCGGCTACTCCAGCGACGTGTACGACTTCGACACCCAGGGCCGCAAGGCGCCGCACCACCTGGGCGTGCTGTCGCACTACAAGGCGATCGTCTGGGAGACCGGCGACGACATCATCCTGCGGGCCAACGGCCAGCCCGGCGGCACCACCGCCAAGGCGGCGCTGGACATCGAGCTGTCCGTGCGCGACTACCTCAACGAGGGCGGCAAGCTGCTGCTCACGGGCCAGAACGCGCTGTTCGCGCAGTCGGCGGACGGGTCGTACTTCTACCACCCGGACGTGCCGGCCGCGCCGGAGTGCACCGTGCGGGAGTACCCGTGCCTGCCGGTGCTGAACGACTTCCTGCAGTACTACCTGGGCGCGTACAACTACGTCAGCGGCGGCGGCTCCGACCCGGACGGCGCGCCGTTCCCGGTGGGCGGCTCGGCGGGCTCGTTCAACGGGTTCGCGGGCACGCTGAACGGGGCCGGCTCGGCCGGGAACCAGACGCACACCGCGTCGTTCCTGACCACGTCCAGCTTCCTGCCGCCGGCGCAGTTCCCGCAGTTCGCCAGCTCCGCACCGGGTGACTGGCTGCGGCCGGGCGCGGCGCCGTTCGACCCCCGCACCGGCGACTGGTACCTCTACAGCGACCGGTCGGACCAGTCGTTCAAGCGGCTGTCGCGCACCGTCGACCTGAGCTCGGCCACCTCCGGTGAGCTGCGCTTCTGGTCGTCGTTCGACACCGAGCCGAACTGGGACTTCTTCGTCGTGGAGGCGCGCCCGGCCGGCACGGACACCTGGACGACGCTAGCCGACAAGGACGGGCACACCACGCAGGAGACCGGTGACAGCTGCGCCTCGGGCTGGGTCGACATCCACCCCGCCGTGGCGCACTACCAGGGCGCGGACTGCTCGCCGACCGGCACCACGGGCGCCTGGCACGCACTGACCGGCCCCTCCGGGGGCTGGACGGAGCTGGCCTACGACCTGACGCCGTACGCGGGCCAGCAGGTCGAGGTGTCGATCTCGTACCTGTCCGACTGGGGCACCCAGGGCCTGGGCGTGTTCCTCGACGACGTGTCGGTCAGCGCGAACGGCGCGGTCGTCACGCAGACCTCGTTCGAGGACGGGCTGGGCGGCTGGACCGTCGGCACCGCGGCGGGCTCGCCGAGCCCCAGCAACAACTGGGTACGCAGCCAGCAGGCGTTCGAGGAGGGGTCGATCGTGACCACCCGGGACACGGTCTTCACCGGCTTCGGCGCCGAGGGCCTCACCCCGGCGCAGCGCGACGACCTGGTCAAGCGCTCGCTGAGGCACCTGCTCGGGCACTGAGCTGAGCACGGTCTGAGTTAGGAAGGGCACCTTCTTATACGCATAGCGTTAAGAAGGTGCCCTTCCTTTCGGGGTCGGGGGCGGGCCTAGGATCGGACCATGCGGTTTGAGCTGGACCCGGAGCTGACGCCGGAGCTGCGGGAGCAGATCGTCGGGCTGTGGACCGACGTGTCCAACGCGGGCGGGGCGGTGGGCTTCACCGGGCAGGTGAGCCGGGAGCAGGTCGAGCCGGTGGCGCGGCGGACGTTCGAGGGCATCGACGCGGGGATCGACCGGCTGCTCGTCGGGTACGACGAGGACGGTGTCGCGGCGGCGATGGCGATCCTGGTGAGCAGGCGGTTCGCGCTGTCGGCGCACTGGCGCACGGTCGGGCGGGTGATGGTGCACCCGCGGCGGCAGGGCCGGGGTGAGGGCGCGGCGCTGATGCGCGAGGCCGAGCGGGTCGGCCGGGGGCTGGGCCTGGAGGGCCTGCACATCACGGTGCGCGGCGGGCTCGGGCTGGAGCGGTTCTACGCGCCGCTGGGCTACAAGGAGGTCGGGCGGCTGCCCGGCGCGCTGCGGATGGCGCCCGGCGACGACCGCGACGAGATCGTGATGTGGCTCGACCTCAGCTGAGCTGGACCGGGTCGCCGACCCTGATCTCGCCGACCGTGTGCGGCACGAGGTTCACGCCGAACAGCAGCTTCTGGTTCACGTTGCGGTAGCGGGCCAGGCTGCGCAGCGGCTCGTGGCCGCGCTCGCCGGTCTCCTGGTCGGTGGTGGTGACCACGCACCGGCCGCACGCGCTCGGCACCCGGAAGACGACGTCGCCGATGCGCAGCCGCCGCCCGATGAACCCGTCCTCGGCGAACGGCACGGTGCCCTCGATCACCACGTTGGGGCGGAACCTGGCCATCGGCAGCGGGCCCTCGTCGGAGCCGCCCTCGAAGATCCAGTCGTTGAGCCGGTCCAGCGAGGCGGTGTTGGCCAGCAGCAGGGGGTAGCCGTCGGCGTACGAGACGCGGTCGGTCGGCAGGTTGAGCTCGGGCTCGGGCACGGGGCGGCGGGTGGCCGGGTCGTCCATCCAGACCAGGCGCACGTCGCGGCCGAGCTCCTTGCTGAGCAGCGCGTCGGCGGCGGGACCGGCCGCGGTGGCCGGCAGCGGCCGGCCCCACAGCGTGGACAGCACCGCCGGGTCGGGCTCGGGCTGCTCGACCAGCAGCGGCGCGGTGTCGGGGAAGGACAGCTGCAGCCCGTTCCCGACCGGCAGCACGCGCAGCAGCGCCAGCCGGGCCACCTCGCGCTGGGTGACCTCCTTGCCGTCCGGATCGATGATCATCCAGCGGCGGTCACCGGCCAGCCCCCACGGCTCGACGGTCGCCGACCGGTGGTCCAGCCTGCGGCAGCCCTTGACCGGGTACGTGTGCAGCGCAGCGACTCGCATGACGTGAAACTACCAGCGCGCGTGGGCGCCAGGCAGCCCCGACGCCCGGCGCCCGGCGGCACCGGAAGCGCCGACGCTCAGCGCCAGGCGGCTCCGATGCCGTCGCCGGGATACCAGTGCTTGAGGGGCTGCTCCTTGAAGGCCAGGAAGCGGCGGCCGGTCTTCTCGGCGTGCTTGAGCAGCACCGTCGAGTAGGTGACGTTGTCGGTGAGCAGCAGCGCGCCGTCGGCCAGCCGCGGCTCGATCGCGGTGAACTCGCGCTGCTCGTGCGCGGCGCTGTGGTCGCTGTCGTGCAGGAACATGTCGACCGGGCGGTCCAGCGCGCCGATCGAGGCGATCGAGTCGCCGATGACCAGGTCCACCACGTCCGCCCAGGGCTGGGCCTTGGCCAGGTAGCCCGCCTCGGGGTTGATGTCCAGCGAGGTGACCCGGCCGGGGTGCCCCTCGGCGGCGTTGCGCAGCAGGGCCGCGGCGATCACGCAGGTGCCCAAACCCTTGTCCACGCCGGTCTCCACCACGTGCTGCGGCTTGCGGGCGCGGATCAGGGCGTACCAGCCGAGGCGGCGGGCGTAGCGCACGTGCTTGTCGGCCAGGCCGCGGCGGGCGGCGCCCGCGGTGGTCCGCATGATGTGCTCGCGCAGCGCGGTGTCGGACTCGATCTCGGCGATCCAGCCGCGCACGTCGGCCACCGGCACCTCGGCGACGACGCTGACGAACCAGGCCAGGTGCTCCAGGTTCAGCTTGGTCAGGTCATAGGTGTAGTTGTGGTGCTCGCGGGAGGTCACCAGCCAGCGCGCCGACTCGCGCAGCACCTTCGCGTCGTGGCGGGCCACGCGGGCCAGCCGGACGGGCAGCGCGGCCAGCGGGGCCAGTGGGCTGCGCGACACGGCACGCCTGATCCGAGTCTTGCGGTCGGGCATGAGGCGCACCTTCCACGGCGAACATGAATGCGTCTGCGAGTTCTATCATGTCCGGCCGCTCCCGGGACAGACCCGAGATTGTCGCTGAATGAAAGTTTGCATACAGTGTCCGTGTGAATGTGGTGTCAACATCCGAGGCGCCCGGCGGGGCCACGGCCGGGGTACGCGCTCTGGTGCAGGGTGCGCGGCTCACGCCGACCCAGCGGCGCATCGCCCGCGAGCTGGTGCACCACGCCGACACCGTCGCCTACCTGTCCGCCGCCGAGGTCGCCGACCTGGCCCAGGTCAGCCAGCCGTCGGTGACCCGGTTCGCGATGGCGCTCGGCTTCGACGGCTACCCGGCGCTGCGCCGCCGGCTGCGCGAGCTGACCGCCGGGCAGCGCGCCACGCCCGCCGGCGAGGGCGACAACGACCTGCAGCGCGCCGTACGCGACGAGATGGCCAACCTGAACCGGCTGGCCGACCACCTCGCCGACCCGGCCGCCGTGCACGCCGCGGCGGGCCTGCTGGCCGCCAGCCGCCCGCTGCCCGTGGTGGGCCTGCGCGCCGCAGCCCCGCTCGCGGGCTACTTCGGCTACTTCGCCGCCAAGATCCACCCCGAGGTGCGGGTGCTGGACGCGGGCGGCAGCCTGCTCGCCGAGCGCCTCGAACAGGCCGCCGACTCCGGCGCCCGCGCCGTGCTGGCGTACGCGCTGCCCCGCTACCCGCGGGAGCTGCGCGACGCCCTCACCGAGGCGCGCACCCTGGGCCTGAAGGTGGTCGTGGTGACCGACTCGCCGGTCAGCCCGGCCGCCGACCTCGCCGACGTGACGCTCACCGCCGCGGTCGGCTCCCAGCTCGTGTTCGACCTGCACACCGCGCCGATGGTGCTGACCATGGTGCTGCTGCAGGCCATCAGCGACGTCGATCCGGCGGCCACCCAGCGCCGGCTCGAACACTTCGAGAGCTCGGCCACCCGCCGCAGCGTGTTCATTGATTAAGCAGAGCAGGGATTGAGGGGAACGATGGACCAGATCATCCGCGCCGCCACCGGAACCACCCGCACCGCGCAGGGCTGGGCGCAGGAGGCCGCGATCCGGATGCTGTGCAACAACCTCGACCCGGACGTCGCCGAGCGCCCGCAGGACCTGGTGGTGTACGGCGGCACCGGCAAGGCGGCCCGCGACTGGCCGAGCTTCCACGCGCTGATCCGCACCCTGACCACGCTCAAGGACGACGAGACCATGCTGGTCCAGTCGGGCCGCCCGGTCGGCGTGTTCCGCACCCACGAGTGGGCCCCGCGCGTGCTGCTGGCCAACTCCAACCTGGTCGGCGACTGGGCCACCTGGCCGGAGTTCCGCCGCCTGGAGCAGCTCGGCCTGACCATGTACGGCCAGATGACCGCCGGGTCCTGGATCTACATCGGCACCCAGGGCATCCTGCAGGGCACCTACGAGACCTTCGCGGCCGTGGCGGGCAAGAAGTTCGGTGGCTCGCTGGAGGGCACGCTGACGCTGACCGGCGGGTGCGGCGGCATGGGCGGCGCGCAGCCGCTCGCCGTCACCATGAACGGCGGCGCCTGCCTGATCGTGGACGTCGACAAGACCCGGCTGGACCGGCGCGTGCAGACCCGCTACCTCGACGTGGTCGCCGACTCGCTGGACCACGGCATCGAGCTGGCGCTGGCCGCCAAGGCCGAGCGCCGCCCGCTGTCGGTCGGCGTGGTCGGCAACGCCGCGACCGTCTTCCCGGAGCTGCTGCGCCGCGGCGTCGCCATCGACATCGTGACCGACCAGACCAGCGCGCACGACCCGCTGTCGTACCTGCCCGAGGGCGTCTCGGTGGAGGAGTGGCAGACCTTCGCGGCCGACAAGCCGGAGGAGTTCACCGAGCGGGCCCGCGCGGCGATGGCCAAGCACGTCGAGGCCATGGTCGGGTTCATGGACGCGGGCGCCGAGGTGTTCGACTACGGCAACTCGATCCGCGGCGAGGCCCAGCTCGGCGGGTACGACCGCGCGTTCGCGTTCCCGGGCTTCGTGCCCGCGTACATCCGGCCGCTGTTCAACGAGGGCAAGGGACCCTTCCGCTGGGCCGCGCTGTCCGGCGACCCGGCCGACATCGCCGCCACCGACAAGGCCGTGCTGGACCTGTTCCCGCAGAACGAGTCGCTGGCGCGCTGGATCAGGATGGCGCAGGAGAAGGTCGCGTTCCAGGGCCTGCCCGCGCGGATCTGCTGGCTCGGCTACGGCGAGCGCGACAAGGCGGGCGTCCGGTTCAACGAGATGGTCGCCGACGGCACGCTGAAGGCCCCGATCGTGATCGGCCGCGACCACCTCGACTGCGGCAGCGTCGCGTCGCCCTACCGGGAGACCGAGGCGATGCTCGACGGCTCCGACGCGATCGCCGACTGGCCGCTGCTCAACGCCCTGGTCAACACCGCCTCCGGCGCGTCGTGGGTCTCCATCCACCACGGCGGCGGCGTCGGCATCGGTCGCTCCATCCACGCCGGGCAGGTCACCGTCGCCGACGGCACCACGCTGGCCGCGCAGAAGATCGAGCGCGTGCTCACCAACGACCCCGGCATGGGCGTCATCCGCCACGTCGACGCGGGCTACGACCTCGCCGCCGAGGTCGCCGCCGAGCGCGGCGTCCGCGTCCCGATGCGCGAGTCATGAGCACGTTCGCGCAGATCTGGGCGCAGCTGGCCCCCGTCGGGCGGGACCCGGAGACGGGTGGGTACCTGCGGTACGCGTACGCCCCGGCGGAGCAGGAGCTGCGGGCCTGGTTCGTGGACCAGGCCCACGCCCGGGACCTCGTGGTCGAGGAGGACGGCAACGGCAACGTGTTCGCCTGGTGGGGTGACCCGTCGGCGGGGGACGCGGTGCTGACCGGCTCGCACCTGGACTCGGTGCCGCACGGCGGGGCGTACGACGGCCCGCTCGGCGTGGTCAGCTCGCTGCTGGCGGTCGACCTGCTGCGGGAGCGCGGGCTGACGCCCGTCCGGCCGATCGGGATCGCGGTCTTCGCCGAGGAGGAGGGCTCCCGGTTCGGGCTGGCCTGCCTCGGCTCGCGCCTGCTCGCGGGCGCGGTCGACCCGGCCGCCGCGGCGGCGCTGACCGACCGCGACGGGGTGACCCTGGCCGAGGCCATGCGGCAGACGCTGGGTCACGGCCCCGCCGGGGCCCGGCCGGACCTGCTCGGCCGGATCGGCTGCTACGTGGAGCTGCACGTCGAGCAGGGCCGTGCCCTGCTCGACGTGGACCGGGCCGTCGGCGTGGCCAGCGCGATCTGGCCGCACGGCCGGTGGCGGCTGGACTTCCACGGCGAGGCCAACCACGCCGGCACGACCCTGATGGCCGACCGGCGCGACCCGATGCTGACCTTCGCGGCGACCGTGCTGGCCGCCAACGAGGAGGCGCGGCGCCTGGGCGCGCACGCCACCGTCGGCCGGGTGCAGGTCTACCCGAACGCCACCAACGCCATCCCCGGCAAGGTCAGCGCCTGGCTCGACGCCCGCGCCGACAGCACGGAGACGGTCGAGCACGTCGTCGCGGCGGTGCACCTGCGCGCCCAGAGCCGGGCGCTGGAGGACGGCACCTCGGTCACCCTGACCGCCGAGTCGGTCTCCCCCGAGACGGAGTTCCACGCCGGCCTGCGCGACCGCCTCGCCAAGCTGCTCGACGACGCCCCGATCCTGCCCACCGGCGCGGGCCACGACGCGGGCGTGCTCAGCGCGTTCGTACCGACGGCGATGCTCTTCGTCCGCAACCCCACCGGCGTCTCCCACTCCCCCGCCGAACACGCGACCGACCCCGACTGCGAATCCGGCATCGAGGCCCTGGCCAAGGTCCTGGAGGAGCTCGCGTGCTGATCCACTGCCAGTACGCCTGGCTCCCCGACGGGGTGCTCCCCGACGTGGTCCTCGAAATCCGCGCGGGCCGCCTGACCCGGGTGACCCCGTCCGCCGCCCAAGATCGCGTCGATCTTGCGCGAAGTGTTAGGGATATGCCCGATAAGGGCGTGTCGCACCCACAGTCCACGCAAGATCAACCCGGTGGGGGCGGGCGGGGTGGTGGGGTGGTGGTGTACCGGGCGGGGTTGACGATGCCGGGGTTCGCCAATGCGCACTCTCACGCGTTCCACCGCGCCCTGCGGGGGCGGACCCATGGGGACCGGGGGAGCTTCTGGACCTGGCGGGAGCAGATGTACCGGGTGGCGGGGGCGCTGGATCCGGACTCGTACCACCGGCTGGCGCGCGGGGTGTACGGGGAGATGGCGCTGGCGGGGATCACGTCGGTGGGTGAGTTCCACTATCTGCATCACGGGCCGGGTGGGGTTGCTTACGCGAACCCGAACGCGATGGGTGAGGCGCTGGTGGCCGCCGCGAAGGACGCGGGGGTGCGGATCACGCTGCTGGACACGCTGTATCTGACCGCGTCGGTGGACGGCAAGCCCCTCGAAGGGCCGCAGCTGCGGTTCGGCGACGGTGACGCGCTGCGGTGGGCCGAGCGGGTGGACGCGCTGGCCGAGCAGCCGCACCTGCTGGTGGGGGCGGCGATCCACTCGGTGCGGGCGGTGCCGCCGGCGCAGATGTCGACCGTGGCGGCGTGGGCGGCGGGGCGGCCGCTGCACGCGCACGTGTCCGAGCAGCGCGCCGAGAACGAGGCGTGCCTGGCCGAGCACGGGCGTACGCCGACCGAGGTGCTGGCGGACTTCGGAGCGGTGCACGAGACGTTCACGGCGGTGCACGCGACGCACCTGACGCACAACGACATGGCGCTGCTGTCGGCGTCGTACGCCTGCTTCTGCCCGACGACCGAGCGGGACCTGGGCGACGGCATCGGGCCGGCGCGGGCGCTGGCCGACGCGGGCACCCGGCTGACCTTGGGCAGCGACAGCCACGCGGTCATAGACTTCTTCGAGGAGTCGCGGGCCCTGGAGCTGCACGAGCGCCTCGCCACCGAGCAGCGCGGGCACTTCACGGCCGCCGAGCTGCGGGCCGCCGCGACGGCCACCGGCCACACCAGCCTGGGCTGGCCCGACGCGGGGCGGATCGAGGTGGGCGCGCGGGCCGACCTGGTGACGGTGGCGCTGGACAGCCCGCGCACCGCCGGGATCGACCCCGAGGGCGTGCTGTTCGCCGCGGGCGCCGCCGACATCACCCACGTGCTGGCCGACGGCCGGGAGATCGTCCGCGACGGGCGGCACGTCTCCGTGGACGTGGCCCGCGAACTGCAGGAGGCGATCACGTGTCTCTTCTGATCACCAACATCGGCGAGCTGACCACCAACGACCCGGAGCTGGGCGTGCTGCGCGACGCCGCGGTCGTGGTCGGCGACCGGGTGGAGTGGGTCGGCCCGGCCGCCGGTGCGCCCGCCGCCGACGAGCGCCTGGACGTACGCGGCGCGGCCGTGCTGCCCGGCTTCGTGGACAGCCACAGCCACCTGGTGTTCGCCGGGGACCGGGCGCCGGAGTTCGCGGCGCGCATGGCCGGGGAGCCGTACACCGGCGGCGGCATCCGCACCACGGTGGCCGCCACCCGCGCCGCCACCGACGACCAGCTGCGCGCCAACGTGGCCCGCCTGGTCGGCGAGGCGCTGCGGCAGGGCACCACCACCATCGAGATCAAGAGTGGGTACGGCCTCAGCACGCTCGACGAGGCCCGCTCGGTGCGCATCGCCGCCGAGTTCAGCGACGAGGTCACCTTCCTCGGCGCGCACGTCAAGCCCGCCGACGCCGCCGACGGCTACGTCGACCTGGTGACCGGCCCGATGCTCGACGCCTGCGCGAAGTACGCCGGCTGGGTGGACGTGTTCTGCGAGCGCGGCGCGTTCGACGTCGCCGAGTCGCGCCGGGTGCTCCAGGCGGGCATCGCCGCCGGGCTGCGCCCCCGCATCCACGCCAACCAGCTCACCATGGGCGGCGGCGTGCAGCTCGCCGTCGAGCTGGACTGCGCCAGCGCCGACCACTGCACCCACCTGTCCGGCGCCGACGTCGACGCCCTCGCCGACTCGAAAACCGTCGCCACCCTGCTGCCCGGCGCCGAGTTCTCCACCCGCGCGCCCTGGCCCGACGCCCGCCGCCTGCTCGCCGCCGGAGTCACCGTCGCGCTGGCCACCGACTGCAACCCCGGCTCGTCGTACACCTCGTCCATGCCCTTCTGCATCGCCCTGGCGGTGCGGGACATGAAGATGACCCCCACCGAGGCGGTCTGGGCCGCCACCGCCGGTGGCGCACGCGCGCTGCGCCGCCCCGACCTCGGCCACCTCGGCCTCGGCGCGTCCGCGGACCTGATCGTCCTGGACGCGCCCTCTCACCTGCACCTGGCCTACCGGCCCGGCGTGCCGCTGATCAGCACCGTGGTAAGGAAGGGCACCTTGTTAACGCTATGCGTAGAGGAAGGGCACCTTCTTAACCCGCGGGCTTCGCACCAACCGGAATCTCCGCACAAGGGAGTGCTCTCATGACCGTCATCGTCGAACCCACCGGCATCGCCCCCGGCGACGTCGCCGCGGTGGCCCGCGCCGACGCGCGGGTCGCCATCAGCGACGCCGCGATCGCGGCCATGCAGGCCAGCCGCGCCATCGTCGATGACATCGAGCGCGACGGCCGCCCCGTGTATGGCGTCTCCACCGGCTTCGGCGCCCTGGCTAACACGTTCATCGCGCCCGAGCGCCGGGCCGAGCTGCAGCACGCGCTGATCCGCTCGCACGCCTCCGGCATCGGCGCGCCCATGCCCCGCGAGGTCGTCCGCGCCATGATGCTGCTGCGCGTGCGCTCGCTGGCGCTCGGCCACTCCGGCGTCCGCCCGCTGATCGCGCAGGCGCTCGTCGACCTGCTCAACCACGACATCACCCCGTGGGTGCCCGAGCACGGCTCGCTCGGCGCGTCCGGGGACCTGGCCCCGCTGGCGCACTGCGCGCTGGTGCTGATGGGCGAGGGCTGGGTGCTGGGCAAGGACGGCGCGCGCGTCGCCGCGGAGGACGCGCTGCACGCGGCCGGGCTCGCCCCGATCGCGCTCAGCTCCAAGGAGGGCCTGGCGCTGATCAACGGCACCGACGGCATGCTGGCCATGCTGCTGCTGGCCTGCGACGACTTCGGCCACCTGTGCACCATGGCCGACGTGACGGCGTCCCTGTCCATCGAGGCGATGCTCGGCACCGACCGGCCGTTCCACCCGTCCATCCACGAGATCCGCCCGCACCCCGGCCAGGGCGCCAGCGCCGCCAACATGTACCGGCTGCTGCAGAACTCCTCCATCATGGACAGCCACCGCGACGACATGGCCCACGCGGTGCAGGACGCGTACTCGATGCGCTGCGCCCCGCAGGTCGCCGGCGCCGCCCGCGACACCCTGGAGTTCGCCCGCACCGTCGCCGCCCGGGAGCTGGTCAGCCTCGCCGACAACCCGGTGGTGCTGCCCGACGGCCGGGTCGAGTCGACCGGCAACTTCCACGGCGCGCCGCTCGGCTTCGCCGCCGACTTCCTGGCCATCGCCGCCGCCGAGATCGGCTCCATCAGCGAGCGCCGGGTGGACCGCCTGCTCGACGTCTGCCGCTCCCGCGACCTACCGCCGTTCCTGAGCCCCGACGCGGGCGTCAACTCGGGTCTGATGATCGCCCAGTACACCGCCGCCGGCATCGTCGCGGAGAACCGCCGCCTGGCCTCCCCCGCCAGCGTCGACAGCATCCCGACCTCCGGCATGCAGGAGGACCACGTCAGCATGGGCTGGGCCGCCGCCAAGAAGCTGCGCACCGTCCTGGACAACCTGACCAGCCTGCTCGCCGTCGAGCTGCTCGCCGCCGTCCGCGGTCTGCAGCTGCGCGCCCCGCTGACCCCCTCCCCCGCCGGACAGGCCGCCGTCGCCATGCTCACCCCCATCGCCGGCGAGCCGGGCCCCGACGTCTTCCTCGCCCCCGTCCTGGAGCAGGTCCGCGCCGTGATCTCCGGCCCCGACCTCCGCACCACCATCGAGTCCCAAACCGGCCCCCTCGCCTGACCCACCCCGCGCCCCGCCCCGCCGCGCGCGCCGCGCCCTGCCTCGCCCTGCCGCGTCGATCTTGCGTGGACTGTGGGGACGACACGCCCCTAACGGGCATATCCCTAACAGTTCGCGCAAGATCGACACGATCTTGGCTTAAGGCCGGGGCGGGTCAGGTGAGGTGTTCGGGGCGTACGCCGATGCCGATGGCTCGGGCGGGGATCGCCTGAAGGGCGGGCAGGCGCTGGAACAGCTTGACGATGGCGGGCGCCTTGGGGGGTGCGTCGGAGCGGAGCACGGTGCCGACGACGCGGGACTGGGCGACGCGCTGGGCGCGCTGGGTCAGCGTGGTCGGCAGGCGGCGGCGCTGCTGGACCAGCTCCAGGTCCTCGGTACGCAGCGAGCCCGCCTTGATCTTCGGGCCGAGCAGCCGCGCCGTGGCGACCGCGTCCTGCACCGCGAGGTTGACCCCGACACCGCCCACGGGGCTCATGGCGTGCGCCGCGTCGCCGATGCACAGCACGCCGGGCGCGTGCCACGTCGGCAACTGGTTCACGCGTACCGTCAGGAGTTTGATCTGGTCCCAGTCCTGCAGCTCGCCGACCTGGGCGGCCACCGGCGGGGCGAGCCGGGCCACGGACTCGCGCAGGTGCTCCAGACCTTCGGCGCGCACCCGGTCGTAGCCGCCCTTCGGGATGACGTACGCGCACTGGTAGTACTCGCGGCGGTCGATGAGGATCATCAGCGCGCCCGCGCCGACCCGCAGCTCGAGCCGGTCGGGATCGGACGCCTGGCGCGACAGCCGGAACCACAGCACGTCCATGGGCGCGCCGTACTCGACGGGCACCAGCCCGGCCTTGTCGCGGATCACCGACCCGCGGCCGTCGCAGGCCACGGTCAGCGGCGCGCGCACCCGCACCGTCTCCCCGTCCGGACCTGTCGCCAGCACGCCGGTGACCGCGCCGGACTCGTCGCGCAGCACGTCGACGGCCTCGGTCGAGCGCAGCAGCCGGAACGCGGGCAGCTGCGCGCCCTCGTCGGCGAGCAGGTCCAGGAAGTCCCACTGCGGCAGGAACAGCAGGTAGTTGTGCGGCTTGGGCAGCCGGGAGAAGTCCGCCATGGCGAACGTGCCGTCGGCGAACGTGACGCTGAGCCGCGCCTGCTTGCGCCCCGGCAGCCGCTCGACCTTGTCCCCGAGCCCCAGCTCGTCGAGCAGGTCGAGCGTCGACGGGTGGATCGTGTCGCCGCGGAAGTCGCGCAGGAAGTCCGCGTGCTTCTCCAGCACCACGACCTCGATGCCCTGCCTGGCCAGCAGCAGCCCGAGCATCAGCCCCGCCGGCCCGCCCCCGACGACACAGACCTGCCCCGACACCACCCGCTCGCTCGCCATACCCGCCCGCTCCGCTCATGATCGCGACGATCTTGCACGAACTGTTGGTGTTATGCCCGTTTGGTGCGTGTCGTACCCACAGTCCACGCAAGATCGACGCATATGGCGCGGGGAGCCCGGGGTGGGTCAGGCGAGGTTCTTGGCTACGACGGCGGCGAGGGCGCGGAAGGCCTTGCCGCGGTGGCTGATGGCGTCCTTCTCGGCGGGGGTCAGCTCGGCGTTGGTGCGGGTGTTGCCCTCGGCGATGAAGATGGGGTCGTAGCCGAAGCCGCCCTCGCCGCGGGGGGCGCGCAGCAGGCGGCCGGTCATCTTGCCGCTGACCAGGTGCTCGCGGCCGTTGGGCGTGGCGCCGCCGCCGGGCAGGACCAGGGCCGCGGCGCAGACGAACGACGCGCCGCGGTGCTCGTCGGGCACGTCGCCGAGCTGGGCCAGCACCAGGTCGAGGTTGGCGCGGTCGTCGCCGTGCTTTCCGGACCAGCGGGCGCTGAACACCCCGGGCATGCCGTTGAGCGCGTCCACGGCCAGGCCCGAGTCGTCGGCGACCGTGGGCAGACCGGTGTGCTTGGCGCCCTCGCGCGCCTTGAGCAGCGCGTTCTCCGCGAAGGTCAGCCCGGTCTCGGGGACCTCCGTGTACGGCGGGACGTCGTCGAGGCCGACCAGCTCGACCTTGAGCAGCTCCGGCGAGGCGGCGAGGATGCGCCGCAGCTCGTCGAGCTTCTTGCTGTTGCGCGTGGCGAGCAGGAGCTTCACCGGCGGAACACCTCCAGCAGACCGGCCGCGTCCAGGGTGGGCAGGCCGAGCGCCTGCCGCTGCATGGTGGTCAGCTGCTCGCAGCCGGCCACGCCGAGGTCGAGCAGCGCGTTGAGCTGCGCGCGGTCGAAGACGCCGTCCTCGCCGGTGCCCTGCACCTCGACGAAGTCGCCGGTGCCGGTGCAGACCACGTTCATGTCCACCTCCGCGGACACGTCCTCCTCGTAGCAGAGGTCCAGCCGCGGCTCGCCCTTGACGATGCCGACGCTGACCGCGGCGACCGAGCGGTGCAGCGTGGTCTCCACCGTCTGCTTGCGGGTCAGCATGTTCTTGGCGGCCAGCCAGCTCACCGCGTCGTGCAGGGCGACGTACGAGCCGGTGATCGCGGCCGTGCGCGTGCCGCCGTCGGCCTGCAGCACGTCGCAGTCGATGACGATCGAGTTCTCGCCCAGCGCCTTGAGGTTGATGCAGGCCCGCAGCGCGCGGCCGATCAGGCGGGAGATCTCGTGGGTACGCCCGCCGATCTTGCCCTTGACGCTCTCCCGGTCCGACCGGGTCGTCGTCGCGCGCGGCAGCATGGAGTACTCGGCGGTGACCCAGCCCTGGCCGGTGCCCTTGCGCCAGCGCGGCACGCCCTCGGTGACGCTCGCGGTGCACAGCACCCGGGTGTTGCCGAACTCGACCAGCACCGAGCCCTCGGGGTGCATGCTCCAGTTGCGGGTCAGCGTGACCGGTCGAAGCTGGTCGGCCGCACGGTCGTCGGGTCTGGTCATGCCAGCTCCTCGCCACGCTCGTCGCCGGCATGACCGTGCTCGGGCGTCATGATTCGCTCGCAAGGCTCGCTCATGCGGCTAACCCTATGGGGTCAAACTTCGTACCGGGAACCGGGTCGGACGATCTCGACGGGCCCGGCGAAGGTGGCCGCGGCGTTGTTCAGCGTCTCGGCCTCGGAGCCCCACGCGGTCACCAGGTGGGTCAGCAGCAGCCGCCGCACCCCGGCCTTGGTCGCGATCTCGCCCGCCTCGCCGCCGGTCAGGTGCAGGTCCGGCGGGTTGTCCACGCCGTCGAGGTAGCTCGCCTCACACAGGAACAGGTCCGCACCCTGGGCCAGCCGCAGCAGCGCGTCGCAGCCCGCCGTGTCGCCCGAGTACGCCAGCACCCGCCCGTCGTGCTCCAGGCGCACGCCGTACGTCTCCACGGGGTGGTTGACCCGGTCCACGCTGACCTGGAACGGGCCGATCGGGAAGCTGCCCGGCTGCAGCGCGTAGAACGTGTAGACGTCGTCCAGCGGCCCTTCGTCGAGGCTGTACGCGGTCGCGATGCGCTCCGGCGCGCCGGCCGGCGCGTACACGGGGATCGGCGGGTACGGCCCGTCCGGCGCGTACCGGCGGACCACCACGTAGGAGCAGGCGTCGAGCATGTGGTCGCAGTGCAGGTGGCTGAGCAGGATCGCGTCCACCGACTTGAGGCTCGCATAGCGCTGCAGCGCCGACAGCGAGCCGGTGCCGAAGTCCAGCAGCAGCCGGAACCCGTCGGCCTCGACCAGGTACGCCGAGCAGGCCGACTCCGGCCCGGGGAAGCTGCCCGCGCAGCCCAGCACCGTCAGTCTCACGCCGCGTCTCCGCTCCGCGAAGATCCGGCCCGAGGCGCCGCGCGCCTCACGATTCGCTCGCTCATGCCCGTGCTCCCGCGGGGTCCAGCGCGGTCCCGAGGAACCGCTTCGCCAGCCGGTCGAAGATCTCCTGATCGCCGGTGCACAGCAGCTCGTGCTCCGGTGGCGGGGCGTCGTCGGCGCGCAGCAGCTCCCGCTCCACGAGCACGCGGTACACGTCCCGCGCCGTCTCGTCCGCGCTCGACACCAGGGTCACCTGATCCCCCATCACGAGGCTGATCACACCGGTGAGCAGCGGATAGTGCGTGCAGCCCAGCACCAGCGTGTCCACCTGGGCACGCTGCAGCGGCTCCAGATACGCGCTCGCGAGGCCGAGCAGCGCCCGGCCGGACGTGACGCCCCGCTCCACCAGCCCGACGAACTGCGGGCAGGCCGCGGCGGTCACGGACAGGTGCGGCGCGGCCGCGAACGAGTCCTGGTACGCCCCTGAGTTGATCGTAGCGGTGGTGGCGATCACGCCGACCCTGCTGTTGCGGGTCGCGGCCACGGCGCGCCGCACCGCCGGGCGGATCACCTCGACCACCGGCACGGCGTAGCGCTCGCGCGCGTCGTGCAGGCACGCGGCCGACGCCGTGTTGCAGGCGATGACGAGCATCTTCACGCCGCGCTCGACCAGCTGGTCCAGGCAGGCCAGGGCGTAGCGGCGCACGTCGGCGAGCGGCTTGGGACCGTACGGCACGTGCGCCGTGTCGGCCAGGTAGACGACGCGTTCGTGCGGCAACTGGTCGAGAATGGCCCGGGCCACCGTCAACCCGCCGACTCCCGAGTCGAAGATGCCGATCGGCGCGTCCGTCACGCTGCGCAGCCTACTTGCCCAACCCCCCTTGAGGGGACCGGTCCGTTCCGAGATGTCGCCAACGTGACACCGGTCTCATCCTGGCGTTACGCAGGGTCGCCGACGACCGTTGCACAGTGTGCACGGCCCGATCCGCGGGCAGGTCAGGCACGAGGATGGCGAGCACAGTGCGTACCGAGTCAGACTCCGAGCGCGACGCCGAGGGCGTCATCGCCACCGCCGACCCCGTCGGCACCACCGGCAACAGCCCGAGCACGGCCAGTGACGATCATGCGGTGATGCCGTCCGCGCGCACCGCCCCCGACGACCAGGGCGCGGCGTCGGCGCCCGGCCGCCTGCGCTCCGCCGTGTCCAAGCGCTTCCGCCTGCCCGGCGAGGACGACCCGTCCCCCCGCGGCAGCCGCCTGCTCGGCCTGTGCGCCTGGGCCGCCGCACTGGGCTTCCTCGGCCTGATCCCCGGCGGCCGCCTGGCCGTCTCCCTCGCCCTCAACCTGGACCTGCCCGTCTGGTACGCGCCCGTCGCCCTGTCCATCGGCGTCCTCGGCATCGCCGCCGTGGCCGCCGCCTTCTTCGCCATCCACCGCGAGCGCCTCCCCCTCTACCTCCTCACCGCCGCCACCGCCCTCCTCCTCACCAACATCACCCTCGTCTACACCGCCCTCTGACCACCCGCCCCGGCCCGGCCCCCGGCCCCGCCGGGGCCCGCGTCGATCATGAACTTATGGGCGTGTTCGACGGCGTGTCGCTCCCCTAACCTCATGATCGACGAAGCGCCCGGGGCGGCGGGGCCACAGGAGCCGGGCCGGGTAGGACGAGACGAGCCCCGACCGGCGCAAGCGGGTCGGGGCTCGGTGGTGCCGCGGGGCGGTCAGGCCCAGAGCTGGCCTTCGAGGGCGGACTCGGCGTCGCTGAGGGTGCCGGTGTACGCCCCGGTGGACAGGTACTTCCAGCCCGCGTCGGCGACCAGGAACGCCACGTCGGCAGGCTGGCCCTTCTTGGCCGCGTCGTGCGCCACGGCGAGCGCCGCGTGCGCGACGGCGCCGGTGGAGAACCCGACGAACAGGCCCTCGACCTCGACGAGCTGCCGCGTACGCAGCACCGCGTCGCGCGTGCCCACCGAGAACCGGCGGGTGAGCACGGACGCGTCGTACAGCTCGGGCACGTAGCCCTCGTCGATGTTGCGCAGGCCGTACACCAGCTCGCCGTAGCGGGGCTCCGCCGCGATGATCTGGATGTCCGGGTTCTTCTCCCGCAGGTAGCGGCCGGTGCCCATGAGCGTGCCGGTGGTGCCCAGGCCCGCCACGAAGTGGGTCAGCGTGGGCAGGTCGCGCAGCAGCTCGGGGCCGGTGGTCTCGTAGTGGGCACGGGCGTTGGCCTCGTTGCCGTACTGGTAGAGCATCACCCAGTCCGGGTGCTCGGCCGCGATCTGCTTCGCCGTGGCCACCGCCTGGTTCGAACCGCCCGCCGCCGGCGAGAAGATGATCTCCGCGCCGTACATCCGGAGCAGCTGGACCCGCTCGGTGGACACGTTCTCCGGCATCACGCACACGATGCGGTATCCCCGCAGCTTGGCCACCATGGCCAGCGCGATGCCGGTGTTGCCGCTGGTCGGTTCGAGGATCGTGGCCCCCGGCCGCAGCCGCCCGTCGGTCTCGGCGGCGCGCACCATGTACATCGCCGCCCGGTCCTTGACGCTGCCGGTCGGATTCCGGTCCTCCAGCTTCGCCCACAGCCGCACCGGCGGCGCCCCGTCGGGCACCGTCGGGCGCAGCCGCGGCAGCCCGATCAGCGGCGTGTCCCCGCACACGTCGAGCAGTGACTCATAACGCGCCATGATCAGCTCCGTTCGCGCGACCGCTGCGTCGATCTTGCACGAACTGTTAGGGATATGTCCGCTATGGGCGTGTCATACCCACAGTTCGCGCAAGATCGACGCAGGAGGGTACGGGTCAGCGGCCCAGGACCGCGGCGGCGGCGGCGAGGCCGAAGGCGCCACCGGCGACGGCGGGCAGGATGGTGACGGTGTCACCGTCGTTGACCTTGGCGTCGAGCGAGCCGAGGAAGCGGACGTCCTCGTCGTTGACGTAGATGTTGACGAAGCGGTGCAGGCCGCCCTCGGGCGTGATCAGCCGGGCGCGCAGGCCGGGGTAGCTGCCGTCGAGGTTGGTGAGCAGGTCGGCGAGGCTGTCCCCGGAGCCGGAGACGGCCTTCGCGCCGCCGGTGTAGGACCGCAGGATGGTCGGGATGCGGACGTCGATAGCCATGGAAGGAACACTCCTGAAGAAGAGAAGTCGAACGGTCGGATGACGGGACGGGATCAGCTCAGTGCTGACACTCGTAATCGACCGCCGCCGGGCTCTGCCCGAACATGAACGACTGCACGGCGTGCGGGTCGCCGCTCTTCTGGTAGCTCCGCATGGGGTCCATGCTCTCATCAACGAGCTGGACCGGCTCCTCGGACACCTGTCCGTCCACGATGCGGAACGAGCGGATCTCTGCCGTGTGCTCGTCCCTGGTCGAGACCAGCAGGTAGTGCGCGTTGGGCTCGCCGGCGTACGACACGTCGGTGCGCGAAGGGAACGGCTCCGTCGCCGTGTGCGAGTGGTAGATCACCACCGGCTCCTCGTCGCGGTCGTCCATCTCACGCCACACCCGCAGCTGCTCGGTCGAGTCGAACCGGTAGAACGTGGTGGAGCGCTCGGCGTTCTCCATCGGGATGTGCCGCAGCGGCGCATCCGAGCCCACGGGACCGGCCACGACGCCGCAGGCCTCGTCCGGGTGGTCCCGGCGGGCGTGGGCGACGATCGCCTCGATGATCTCCCTGTGGATGGTCAGCACGGCGACCAGCCTACCGATCCGTCACACGTGACGACACCCTCAGTGATCCGCGCCATGGCCCGCGCCGTCAGCGGCCGTTGCCGCCCATGCCGATGATCGCGTCGAGCAGCGACTCCTGCAGGTAGCCCAGGTACGAGTACACGCTGAGCTGGAAGACCCGCGCCGAGCCGGCGTCCTGCTCCAGGGCCTCCTCCAGTTCGTACTCCACGACGGTGTCGTCGGTGAGCTCCAGGCGGATGCCGAGCGCGAGCCGCGCGTCGTTGATGGCGCGCAGCCAGGCCTCGGCCGACTCGGGGTCGAGCCGCACCTCGCCCTTGCCGGCCTCGGGCAGCCCGGCCAGCACCGCGCCCGCCTGGTCGATCTTGGCGGTCTTGAGGTCGCCCTCGGTGAAGCGGCGGAACTCGGCGGAGTCCTTGGCGTCGGCGGGGTACACGTCGGGGAACAGCCGCTCGACGACGGGGTCCTCGCGGTCGAAGCCGTCGGTGAGCAGGCCGACGACCTCCTCGGCGACCTTGCGCAGCACCCGCACCTCGTCCTCGCGGAAGTCGGCCACGCACTCCGAGCCGACCCGGCGGAAGATGGTCATTCGCGTCCGCTCACTGTCTGTCGACCGTGGCCCACAGCCCGTACGAGTGCAGCCGGGTGGCGTCGTGCTCCATGCGCTCGCGCGCACCCGCGGAGACGACGGCGCGGCCCTTCTGGTGCACGTCGAGCATCAGCAGTTCGGCCTTGTCCCTGCTGTAACCGAAGAGCTGCTGGAAAACCCAGGTCACGTAGCTCATCAGGTTCACCGGATCGTTGTGCACGATGGTGACCCAGGGTCGGGCAAATTCCGACGCTTCGTCTATGTCCGGTTTGTCGACCGGAACGGTCTGTGGGGCGGCGGTCACGTCCCCCATCCTACGAGTTGATTCCGGCAACACACAGGTACGCACGAGCCGGTCCCGTGCCGGATCTCGACGATCTTGCGAGATGCCCGTCCCGCCCCCGGCGGGCTGCCCGGTCCCGGGGGAGGCAGGCGCAAGATCGGGCCAGGCCATAGGCTGTCGGGATGCATGACAGGGGTGCGGGAGCACCGGCGCTGCTGACCGACCACTACGAGCTGACCATGATCAGCGCGGCGCTGCGCGACGGCTCGGCGCATCGCCGCAGCGTGTTCGAGGTGTTCGCGCGCCGGCTGCCGCAGGGCCGCCGGTACGGCGTGGTGGCCGGCACGGGCCGCCTGCTGGAGCAGCTCGCCGCGTTCACGTTTCACCCGGACGAGGTCGACTTCCTGCGCCGCACGGGCGTGGTCGACGAGCCGACCGCGCAGTGGCTGGCGGACTACCGCTTCTCCGGCGACCTCGACGGGTACGCCGAGGGCGAGCTGTTCTTCCCCAACTCCCCCATCCTGACCGTCTCCGGCACCTTCGCCGAGTGCGTGATCCTGGAGACGCTGATCCTGTCGGTGCTCAACCACGACTGCGCCATCGCCGCCGCCGCGGCGCGCATGGTCACCGCGGCCCGGGGCCGCCCGCTGATCGAGATGGGCTCGCGGCGGGCGCACGAGGAGGCCGCCGTCGCCTCGGCCCGCGCCGCGTACCTGGCGGGCTTCGCCTCGACGTCGAACCTGGCCGCGGGCATGCGCTACGGCATCCCCACCGCGGGCACCGCCGCGCACGCCTTCACCCTGCTGCACGACGACGAGAAGGCGGCGTTCGGCTCGCAGGTCGCGGCGCTGGGCGAGCAGACCACGCTGCTGGTCGACACGTACGACATCAGCCAGGGCATCCGCAACGCGATCGCGGTGGCCGGGCCCGGCCTGCGCGCGGTGCGCATCGACTCCGGTGACCTGTCGGTGCTGGCGGCGCAGTCGCGCGCGCTGCTCGACGAGCTGGGCGCGCCGGACGTGAAGATCGTGGTCAGCGGCGACCTGGACGAGTACGCCATCGCCGCGCTGGCCGCCGAGCCGGTCGACGTGTACGGCGCGGGCACCGCCGTGGTCACCGGCTCCGGCGCCCCCACGGCGGGCCTGGTCTACAAGCTGGTCGAGGTCGAGGGCCGCCCGGTGGTGAAGCGCTCGGAGAACAAGGCGACCGTCGGCGGGCGCAAGACGGCGTACCGCCGCCACAAGCCGACCGGGACCGCGGTCGAGGAGATCGTGCTGACCGGGGCGGACGGGCACGAGCCGCAGCCCGGCGACCGGCTGCTGCAGCGCCCGCTGATCCGCGGCGGCGCGCCCGCCGCGGAGCTGCCCGATCTGGAGCAGAGCCGCCTGCACCTGCGCGACTGTCTGATCACGATCCCGTGGGAGGGTCTGAAGCTGTCCGCCGGGGATCCCGCGGTGCCGGTGACGGTGACCACCGTCGCCCGCGATAGCGACCGCTCGGTGTCGTCCCGGAGCGAAGCGAGGGATGACACCGATTAAGGTCGCGGTAGCCGGCGAGCATGAGCTTGGCCACGTGATCGTTGCGGGAACGGCGCGGCCGGAGCAGCATGAGGGGCGGTGGTGAGCGCACCACCGCCCAGCCGTCCGGGGAGGCCGCCATGACCCGCGCACTGATCATCGTCGACGTGCAGAACGACTTCTGCGAGGGCGGTTCGCTGCCCGTCACGGGCGGTGCCGCGGTGGCCGCGTCGGTCTCGGCGCGCCTGGCCGAGGACGCCGGCGCCGAGCGGCGCCGCTGGGACCACATCGTGGCCACCAAGGACCATCACCAGGACCCGGGTGCGCACTTCGGTGACCCGCCGGACTACGCGACCACCTGGCCGGTGCACTGCGTCGCGGACACCCCGGGCGAGCAGTTCCACCCGGAGCTGGACACCGACCGGATCGAGGCGGTCTTCCTCAAGGGCGAGTACGCCGCGGCGTACTCCGGCTTCGAGGGCTCGTGCAGCGGCATCGGGCTGGCCGCCTGGTTGCGCATGCGCGACGTGACCGAGGTGGACGTGGTGGGCATCGCCACCGACCACTGTGTACGCGCGACCGCCCTGGACGCGGCGCGCGAAGGCTTCCGGACCGCCGTCCTGCTCGACCTGACCGCCGGCGTCGCCCCGGAATCGACGCAGCGCGCGCTGACCGAGCTCCGCGAGTCCGGTGTGGAGATCGTCAACGCCTGACGAAACCGCAGGTGAAAGCCCTTTAAAAGAGGTTTTAGGTAAGCGCTCTTCCTTTTTAAGGAAAGTTAACTTAATGTTTTGCGCCATCGGGGGGATAGGTGTCAATCTTTAAGGGAGAGCCATGCTCAGAACAAGGGCCCGCCTGATAGCCGCCACCGCAGCCATGGTCGTCGCTGGTTCCATCGGGGCCGTGACCATGGCGAACGCGGCCGGCACCGTCACCGCCACGTACACCCAGACGTCCAACTGGGGCAGTGGCGCCGAGGGCAAGTACGTCATCAACAACGGCACCAGCGCCTCCGTCACCTGGACCCTCACCTTCACGATGCCCTCGGGCACCACGGTCAGCTCCTTCTGGGACGCCAACCTGTCCGGCAGCGGCCAGACCCGCACCGCCACGGGCACGTGGAACGCCACCATCCCGGCCGGCGGCAGCGCGTCCTTCGGCTTCGTCACCGCGGGCTCGGGCACCCCGACCGCGTGCACCATCAACGGCGCCAACTGCGCCACCGGCGCCAGCCCGTCGGCCTCCCCGCCCGCGAGCCCGAGCAGCTCCCCCTCAGCCCGGCCCAGCACCTCGCCGAGCGCCTCGCCGAGCCGGTCGACCCAGCCGAGCCCGTCGGTCAGCCCGACCAACCCGAACCCGGGCAAGAAGGTCATCGGCTACTTCACGAACTGGGCGCAGTACGGCCGCAACTACCACGTGAAGAACATCGTGAGCAGCGGCTCGGCCGCGAAGCTGACGCACATCAACTACGCGTTCGGCAACGTGTCCGGCGGCGCCTGCACCATCGGCGACTCCTACACCGACTACGACCGCGCCTACTCCGCGGCCGAGAGCGTCGACGGCGTCGCCGACACCTGGGACGCGGGCGCGCTGCGCGGCAACTTCAACCAGCTGCGCAAGCTCAAGAAGGCGTACCCGAACATCAAGATCGTGTGGTCGTTCGGCGGCTGGACCTGGTCCGGCGGCTTCGGCCAGGCCGCGGCCAACCCGACCGCGTTCGCCAACTCCTGCTACAACCTGGTCGAGGACCCGCGCTGGGCGGACGTGTTCGACGGCATCGACATCGACTGGGAGTACCCGAACGCCTGCGGCCT
>NZ_JBFAOU010000060.1:0-42453 GCF_040675365.1 Catellatospora sp. NPDC049609
CTCCCGCCCGTCCTCCGGGGGGGGCGGGCCCCCACCCACCAGCGGGGCCCCCCCCGTTCACCGGGGGGGCCCGGCCGCGCCCCGCCCCCCCGCTACGCGTTCTGCCACAGCCCGACGGTGTTGCCCTCGGTGTCGGCGATGTACGCGGTGAACCCCATGGTGCTCACCGCCTGGCGTTCCTGGACCACCCGGCCGCCGCAGGCGACCACCTTGGCCAGCGCGGTGGTGATGTCCTCGACCTCGATCACGACGACCGGCCCGGTGACCGGGTCCTGGCGCGGCGTCAGGCCGCCGTTGATCGCGCCGGGCTCGGCGGGCATGCCGCGGTCGTCGGTGGCCACCGTGCGCACCCAGATGTAGTCGAGCGCCGGCATCTCGTCGAGCTGCCAGCCGAACGTGTCGGTGTAGAAGGCGCGGGCGCGTTCGGCGTCATCGGCGGGCAGTTCGAAATGCACCACTTTTCCCGTCATGGCACCAGGCTAGGCACCCGCCCGTGGCTCGGCTGGACTTTCGGCGTACGGGCCCAGCGGCTAGGTTGGTCCGGTGCGGACGAGGGTGCTGGCGCTGATGGCGGGGTGCGCGCTGCTCGCGGGCTGCTCCGGGGCCGGCGCGCAGGCGCACCAGGAGCCGCCCGTGGTGAGCTCGCCGAGCCCGCCCGCCCTCACCGGCGCGTGCCTGCTGCTGGACTTCCCGCGTATCGAGCAGCACCTCGGCACCGGCCTGAGCATCTCCGGCGCGGCGACCCACCAGAAGACCCACACCTGCGTGGCCCGCTCCACCACCGCGGACCTGCCGGAGCTGAGCCTGTCGGTGACGCCGACCAAGGCCGACGTCGCGGTGTTCCGGGAAGCCATGCTGCCCGACGGCGCCAAGGCGGTGACCGGCCTCGGCAAGGTCGCCTACCAGCAGACCCGCCCCGCCGCGAAGGGCCGGGGGCCGTACGTGGAGGTCGGCTGGCTGGCCGGGAACGCCCGCCTGCTGCTGCTCAAGGTGACGATGCCGGTCGGCGGCGACGCGGCTGCGCTCGCGCCCGAGGTCGTCGAGCTGGCCAAGGAGATCGACCGCGCCGGCATCTAGCCGCGGCGCCGCCCGGCCGGGCGCACCCGTCGAACCGGTGACGTGAAGCTGCGCCCGTGCCGTACGGCAGGGGCGCAGCCGGGTTCACGACGTCGGAGCGGGCTCAGCGGCCGGAGACGAACACGCGCGAGGCGACCTCGCGCGGCAGGCGGATCGGTTCGCCGCCGTGGTCGATGGAGACGCCGTCCCGCTCCTGGGCCACCGTCACCGTCGCGCCCGGGTCGATGCCGGCCGCGTGCAGCTGGCGCAGCACCTCGGAGTCGGTCTGCACGCTCTCGCAGATGCGCCGCACCACGACCTGCCCGGTGAGGCCGGGGAAGGCCAGGTTGCGCTCGCTGTCGGCGAGGCCGTCGGTGTCGCGCGGCTTGGTGTCCAGCGCGTCCAGACCCGGGATCGGGTTGCCGTACGGCGAGCGGGTGGGCCGGTTCAGCAGGTCGTAGACCCGCTTCTCGACGGCGTCGCTCATCACGTGCTCCCAGCGGCAGGCCTCCTCGTGGGCCTCCTCGTACGGCATGCCGATGACGTTGACCAGCAGCAGCTCGGCGAGGCGGTGCTTGCGCATGACGGCGACCGCGTGCGCCCGGCCGGCCTCGGACAGCTGCAGATGACGGTCGGTCTCCACGACGGTCAGCAGCCCGTCGCGCTCCATGCGGGCCACGGTCTGGCTGACCGTCGGGCCGCTCTGGTGCAGGCGCTCGGCGATGCGGGCGCGCAGCGGGGGGACGCCCTCCTCCTCGAGCTCGAGGATGGTGCGAAGGTACATCTCAGTGGTGTCAATGAGGTCGGACATGAACGGGTCCTCTCCAAGTCGCTGGCTGCGATTCTATTGCGTGTCACCGCAGCGACACCCGTCGGCGTCGATCACTTGATCAAGCTGCGCCGATCCGCTCATGACGGCTCGGTGCAGGCAGTGCCTGCGGAGCGGCGGGAACGGGGGGTATGCCACCTCCGGGGCTGGTCCGTCCGGATCGGTGAAATAGCCCGAAGAGCCGCCCCACTCCACCTTCTGGGTGGGTTTCAGCAGTGTCGCACCAGCCGCCGCGGCCGTCGAGAGCGCCTCCCGCCCCGTGGGGGTGTGGGCGGTCACCGAGCGAGCCGGGCAGCCGCGCCCGGGTGCGGACGTGCGCCGCGCGCAGTGTGGCAGCCGGGTGCGACAGTGCCTCGCGACACGCTGCGGGGCGATGGTGTTGACTTGGCGATGTGCGTACACCACTGATCTCCGTGGCGGAGCTGGCCGACCGGCTCCGCTCGGGGCAGCCGACGACCGTGCTGGACGTGCGGTGGCGGCTGTCCGGACCGCCCGGCCGTGACGACTACGAGGCGGGTCACCTGCCCGGCGCGGTCTTCGTCGACCTCGACCGGGACCTGTGCGGGCCGCCCGGCCCCGGTGGCCGCCACCCGCTGCCGCACCCGGAGGCGCTGCAGGGCGCGCTGCGCGCGGCGGGCGTACGCGAGGGCCGGCCGGTGGTCGTCTACGACGCCGGGGACGGCATGGCCGCCGCGCGGGCCTGGTGGACGCTGCGCTGGGCGGGGCACGCCGACGTGCGCGTGCTCGACGGCGGCTTCGCCGCCTGGACCGCCGCGGACGGCGCGGTGACGGCCGACCCGGTGGAGGTCGAGCGGGGCGACGTCACGGTGCGGCCCGGCGCGATGCCGGTGCTCGACGCGACCGCCGCGGCCGCGCTGGCCGAGCAGGGCGCGCTGCTGGACGCGCGGGTCGCGCCGCGGTTTCGGGGCGAGACCGAGCCGGTCGACCCGGTGGCCGGGCACATCCCGGGCGCCCGCAACCTGCCCTACGGCGAGCTGGTCAACGCCGACGGCACGCTGCGCGCCGACCTGCCGGAGGTCTTCGCCGACCTGGCCGGCGAGCCGGTCGGGGCGTACTGCGGCTCGGGGGTGACCGCCGCGCACACCGTGCTGGCGCTGCACGCCGCGGGCCGCACCGACGCGCAGCTGTACGTCGGCTCGTGGAGTCACTGGATCACCGACCCGGCGCGGCCGGTGGGCCGGTCATGAGGCGGCGGACCGGCGGCGGGCCGGCCGGGGAGCGGGCATGACCGCGACCGTCGTCTGGAGTGAGCGGCTGCTCGGCTACGACCTCGGCGACCACCCGCTGGATCCGGTGCGGGTCGACCTGACCATGCGCCTGGCGCGCGACCTGGGTCTGCTGGACCGGCCGTCGGTGGAGGTGGTCGCGCCGGAGCCCGCGACCGAGGCCGAGCTGCTGCGGGTGCACCGGCAGGACTATCTGGACGCGGTGCGCGCCGCACCCGACGACCCGTTCTTCCGCGGGTACGGCCTCAACACCCCCGACAACCCGGTGTTCGACGGCATGCACGAGGCGTCCGCGCTGGTGTGCGGCGCGACGCTGGCCGCCGCGCGGGCCGTCTGGTCGGGCCGGGCGCGGCGCGCGGTGAACGTCGCGGGCGGCCTGCACCACGCCATGCCCGCCCGCGCGGCCGGGTTCTGCGTGTACGACGACCCGGCGGTCGCCATCGCCGACCTGCTCGCCGGGGGCGCGGAGCGGATCGCGTACATCGACATCGACGTGCATCACGGTGACGGGGTGCAGGAGATCTTCTACGACGACCCGCGGGTGCTCACGGTGAGCCTGCACGAGAGCCCGCTGACGCTGTTCCCGGGCACCGGCTTCGCCGAGGAGACCGGCGGGCCCAAGGCCGAGGGCAGCGCGGTCAACGTGCCGCTGCCGCCGGCCACCGGCGACGCGGGCTGGCTGCGCGCGTTCCACGCCGTGGTGCCCGCGGTGGTGCGGGCGTTCCGGCCGCAGCTGATCGTGCTGCAGGCCGGGGCCGACTCGCACCGGCTCGACCCGCTGGCCAACCTGCGGCTGACCGTCGACGGGCAGCGCGCGGCGCAGCTCGCCGTGCGCGACCTGGCCGACGAGCTGTGTGCGGGCCGGCTGGTGGCCACCGGCGGCGGCGGGTACGCCCTGGTCGAGGTGGTGCCGCGGACCTGGACCCACCTGCTGGCGATGGTCACCGGCGAGCCGCTGGACCCGGCGACGCCGCTGCCGGCGTCGTGGCGGGAGTACGCGGCGGCGCGGCTGCCCGGCCGGGCCGTGCCGACCACCCTCACCGACGGCGGGGACGTCGCGTTCACCCCGTGGCAGCCCGACGGCACCGACCCGCTGGACCGCGCGATCATGGCGGCCCGCCGGGCGGTCTACCCGCTGCACGGCCTCGACCCGCACGACCCCCGGGACTGAGCCGTGCACGCCGCGGACGTGCTGCTGGCCGACGGCGCCACCGTCCACCTGCGCCCGATCACGCCGGAGGACGCCGACGCCGTGGTGGCGATGCACTCGCGGTTCTCCGAGCGCACCCGCTACCTGCGCTACTTCTCGCCGTACCCCCGGATCCCGGCTCGCGACCTGCACCGGTTCGTCAATGTCGACCACGTGGACCGGGAGGCGTTCGTGGTCGCCGCGGGCGAGCGGCTGGTCGCGGTGGGCCGCTACGAGCGGCTCGGCGTGGGCGCGCACGAGGCCGAGGTCGCGTTCGTGGTCGAGGACGCCTACCAGGGCCGCGGCGTCGGCTCGGTGCTGCTGGAGCACCTGTCCGCGGCGGCGGCCGAGGCGGGCATCACCCGGTTCGTCGCCGAGGTGCTCCCCGAGAACGGCACCATGCTGCGCGTGTTCACCGACGCCGGGTACGAGGTCACCCGCCGCTATGCCGACGGCGTGGTGACGCTGACCTTCCCCGTCGCGCCGACCGAGAAGTCGCGCGCGGTGCAGGCCGACCGCGAGCGGCGCACCGAGGCCCGCTCGGTGGCGCGGCTGCTGCGCCCGTCGTCCGTCGCGGTCTACGGCGCGAGCGCGTCCGGCCGGGGCGTCGGCGCGGCGGTGCTGGCCCACCTGCGCTCGGGCGGCTTCACCGGCCCGATCCACCACGTCCACCCGGCCGGCCCGCTGCGCTCGCTGGGGGTGGCGCCGGAACCGGCCGCTGCCGTCGACCTCGCGGTGGTGGCGACACCACCGGCCGCGCTGCCCGAGGTGCTGGCCGACGCGGCAGCGGCGGGCGTGCACGGGCTGCTGGTGCTCACCGAGCTGGACCCGGCGCAGCGGCAGCGGCTGCTGCGGGCCGTGCGCGCGGCGGGCATGCGGGTGCTCGGGCCGGGCAGTCTCGGCATCGCCGACAACGCGGTGCGCCTGAACGCGACGCTGGTGCCCCGGCTGCCCGCGCCGGGCCGGGTGAGCCTGTTCTGCCACTCGGGCACGCTGGGCCTGCTGCTGCTGGCCGAGGCCGAACGCCGCGAGCTGGGCGTGGCGAGCTTCGTCAGCGCCGGCCGCCGCGCCGACGTGTCCGGCAACGACCTGCTGCAGTTCTGGGCGGGCGACCCGGAGACCGACGTCGTCGCGATGTACCTGGAGTCCTTCGGCAACCCGCGCAAGTTCGCCCGGATCGCCCGCGCCGTCGGGCGGCACAAGCCGATCGTGATGCTGGCCGGGCACACCGGCCACGGCGGGTCCACCCTGGACGACGCCGCGATGCAGGCGCTGCGCGCCCACTCCGGCGTGATCGAGGTCGGCACCGTGGGCGAGCTGTTCGACGTGGCGCAGCTGCTGGCGGCCCAGCCGCTGCCCACCGGCGACCGGATCGGCGTGGTCAGCAACGCGTTCGCGCTGGCCGCGCTCGCCGGAGCGGAGATCCGCGCGGCCGGGCTGCGGGTCGGCCGGTCCGGTGCGGTCGGTCCCGCCGCCGGGCCGGCGGAGTTCGCCGCCGCCGTGCACGCCGCGCTGCACAGCGACGACACCGACGCGGTGGTCGTGGTGGTCGCGCCGCCGCTGCCCACCGGCCCGCTCGCCGCCGACCAGAGCGCGGAGACCGCGCTGATCGGCCCGTACGCCGACGCGCTGGGCGAGGTGGCGCGGGACGCGGACAAGCCGGTGCTGGCGAGCTTCCTCGCCGGGCGGGGGCCGGCCGGGCTGCCGTCCTACCGCTCCATCGAGGAGGCGGTGCGGGCGCTGGCCCACGTGACCCGCCGCGCGACCTGGCTGCGTACGCCCGCCGGGACGCTGCCGCCCGGGCCCGACGGGGCCGACCCGAACGCGCCCACGCTGGACGCCCTGCTCGCCTCGTACGGCGTCGACGTCGTGCCGAGCGTCCGGGCCCGGGGCGGCGCGCAGGTCGCCGCGGCGGCGACGGGCTACGGCGCGCCGGTGGCGCTCAAGGTGGCGGACCGGCCGAACCGGATCGACCTGGGCGCGGTACGCCTCAACGTGGCCGGGCCCGACGAGGCCCGGCGCGCCTACGCCGACCTGGAGCGGCTGTTCGGCACGGACGTGGAGGTGCTGGTGCAGCCGATGGTCGCGCCCGGCGTGGCCTGTGTCGTCGAGGTCGTCGACGATCCGTCGTTCGGGCCGGTGGTCGGCTTCGGGCTGGCCGGGCCGGTGACCGAGCTGGTCGGCGACCGGGCCTGGCGGGCCGCGCCGCTCACCGACGCCGACGCCGCGGCGCTGGTCCGCGCGCCGAAGGCAGCGCCGCTGCTGGCCGCCGCCGACGCCGGCGCGCTGGCCGCGCTGCTGGTCCGGATCGGGCAGCTCGCCGCCGACACCGCCCGGCTGCGCCGCCTGGTCATCAACCCGGTGCTGGTCCACCCCACCGGCGTCTCGGTGCTGCACGCCCTCGGCGAGCTGACCGAGCCCACCACCCGCCCCGACACCGGCCCCCGCCAGCTGCGATAGGGGAAGGGCACGCGCGCCGGGCGGCGCGGCGCTCCCCGTGCAGCGCCGCGCCGATCCGTCAGCGGGACGGCGCCGGGGCGCGGGTCGGCGGCGGCGACGCGCAGGACCACGGGTCGAACCGGTTGCAGCCGAAGCCGTCCAGGTCGACGTACTGCTTCTCGGCGAGCAGGGCGTTCGCGGCGTCGTACGCCCGGACGGTGACCGTCATGCCGGGCGGCACGTCCAGGTGCCCCACCCCGTCGACGAGCGTGACCTGATGCGTCTGCCTGCCGTTGCTGACCTCCGCGCGCACCGCGAGCGGCGGGGCGACGAGCTGCAGCCGGTCGCCGGGCGACTCGGCGTAGTGCGGCAGCCGCATGACGATCAGGGTGTGCGCCACGTCGCCCGCGATGCCGTACCCGGTGGGATGGTCACGGAAGGAGCCGTCGCCGGTGTCGACCGCGCCGGTGAGGAACGGTCCACTGCCGTCGGCCAGGACCGCCTGCACCGTGACGACGTACGCCCGGCCGGTGGTGGTGCCCGGCCGGTCGATCTCCT
This sequence comes from Catellatospora sp. NPDC049609, assembly GCF_040675365.1. NCBI lineage: Bacteria > Bacillati > Actinomycetota > Actinomycetes > Micromonosporales > Micromonosporaceae > Catellatospora > Catellatospora sp. NPDC049609. The sequence goes on from NZ_JBFAOU010000060.1 coordinate 7,319, forward strand.
CGCTCCACAGCACCCGGAACGTCACCTCCGGCAGGGCCAGGCCGGTGCTGTTCGACAGCGCCTGCGCCACCTGCGCCGCGGCGTCCGGGAACGGCTCGCCCCGGCCGCCCGCCGGCTGCGGGTCGACGGCCGGCCGGCGCCCGCCCTCGAGCGGTATGGCGTGGCCGCCGGACGTCTCCAGCAGGACCTTGCCGGCCAGCAGCACCCGGAACTCGTGCCGCCCGCGCAGATCGGCGAACGCGGCGTAGTCGCCCGGCTCGGGCAGCGGCGTCCACGTCCGCTGCACGCCCGCGGAGGTGAACGACAGCTCCGCCTTCTCGTACACCGCGCCGAGCGGCCCGAGCAGCAGGTAGGTCTGCGACGGGTCGTCGCCGCCGCTGGCGAAGTCGGTGGCGAGGACCGGTTCAAGCTGGCCGGAGGCGCTGTACCTCAGCTCGGCGGCATCGTCGCCCACGGCGCCCTGGTACACGGCGTACAGCGGCCGGCTGTCCAGCCCGGCGACCACCGCGATCCGCCGCGAGCCGATGTCCCCGGCGAACAGCACCTTGATCTGCTCGGGGTCGCGGGGCAGCCGCGGCGCGCCGGCCGGGTGCTCGCGCCACATGTCGTCCTCGCCTGCGGCCCGCTCGCGCAGCGCGAGCAGGTAGGCGGGCTTGCCGGCGAGGCTGCCCCGGGTCGGCGAGTCCAGCAGCGGCAGCAGCGCGACCGGCGGGTGGCCGGCCACCGGCCGGGCGGGGTCCGGCTGCCGGCTGAGCCACGTGGCGGGCGCGACCACCAGCAGCACGGCGAGCAGCGCAGCGGCCGAGACCCGCCGTGTCCGGCGACGGCGGCGGCGCAGCAGCACCCGGGCGTACGGGTCGGGCCGCGGCGCCACCTGCGCGGCGTGGCGGTCCAGGGTGGAGCGCAGTGTCTCGATCATGATCAGTTGCCCCCGTTCACCGTGCTGAGGTCGGACGAGAGGCGGGGTTCGACCAGCTCGCGCAGCCGGGCCAGGCCGCGCGAGGCGGTGCTCTTGACGGTCCCGGCGCTGACGCCCAGGATCTCGGCGGTCTCCTGCTCGCTGCGGTCCTCCCAGTAGCGCAGCACCAGCACCGCGCGCATGCGCACCGGCAGCCTGCGCAGCGCCGTCCACAGCTCGTCGCGCTCCTCGATGGCGGCGTCGCGCGCGGCCCGCTCCGGCAGCACCGCGGTGACGATCTCGCGGATGGGCCGCCGCCAGTCGTTGGCGAGCTGGTTGACCATGACCCGGCGCAGGTACGCGTCCGGGTGGTCCATCCGCCGCCACTTCGGCAGGGCGGCGGCCAGCGCGTTCTGCAGCACGTCCTCCGCGCGGTCGTGCGAACCGCAGAGCAGGTAAGCCGTGCGTAACAGCGCGGTGTAGCGCTGCTCCACGAACGACTGGAAGTCCTCGTCGGGCATCGGGCCGTTCTCCCCTCATGTGTCCACCCCACCGAACACGCGACCGGCCCGAAAGGTTGAGCGGCGCTCACCGTAGCCGGATGGTCCCCGTCCCGGACACCACCGCGGGCCCGGTCTACGCTGCGTCCCGATCATCTCGCCACACTCTGGAGGACCACCCCCGATGAGAACCGTCATGGCCACGGCTGCCCTTGCCCTCGCCCTCCTGGGCACCGCCGCCTGCGGCGCCGGGGAGCCCGACGTCCCGACCGCCGCGCCGTCCGCCGCCGCGAGCAGTCCGGCGGAGGCAGGTGAGGGCGACGTCGCCGCCGCCTGCGAGACGATCAAGGCAGCCAACCGCGCCATGTTCGAGATGCCGGGCATCGTGCTCCTGGTCGACGCCACGTCGACCCCGGACGAGGCAGCCGAGGCCGCAGCCGCCCTGACCAAGGCGTTCACGGAGAACATCGAGACGCTGACGAAGGCGGCCGGCCAGACGAAGGACGCCGAGCTGCTGGCCGCGATCGACCGGCTGGTGACGGGACGGACGGCGGACCTCGCCGAGGTGAAGGCGGCCGGCCGCGACGGCGCCAAGGTGGCCGAGGCGCGCGGCTCCGACGCCTCGCGCGACGGCGAGCGTGCCGTGCTCGGGATCTGCAACCGCTGACCCCGGGCCGCCCGGCACCGGATGACGAGGTGTCGCGCAGAACTCCGGACAGGGCGACGGCCCCGGCGTCTCGCCGGGGCCGTCGTCAGCTGGGAGAAGGCGCGTCAGGCGGCGTACACCGAGAGGCGCTCGGCGCGCTCGCCGCTGCGCAGCTTCAGCAGCGTGGTCTTCTCGATCTGGCGGATGCGCTCGCGGGACAGGCCGAACTCCTTGCCGACCTCGTCCAGGGTGCGCTGGCGACCGTCGTCCAGGCCGAAGCGCAGCCGGATCACGGCCTGCTCGCGCTGCGACAGGGTGGCCAGCACGATCTCGACCTCGTCGCGCAGCTGCCCCTGGGCCAGCGCGTCGGCGGCGTCACCGCGCGGGTCGACCGCGGCGACGAAGTCGCCCAGCGCGCTCTCGCCGTCCTCGCCCACGGCCTGGTCCAGGCTGACCGGCTCGCGGTCGTACGAGATCAGCTCGATGACCTGGTACTCCGGGACGTCGAGGGCCTGGGCGATCTGCGCGATGGAGGGCTCGCGGCCCAGCGCGGTCGCCAGGTCGCGGCGCACCCGGACCATGCGGTTGACCTGCTCCACCATGTGCACCGGGATGCGGATGGTGCGGGCCTGGTCGGCCATGGCGCGGGTGATGGCCTGCCGGATCCACCAGGTGGCGTACGTGGAGAACTTGTAGCCCTTGGTGTAGTCGAACTTCTCGACGGCGCGGATGAGGCCGAGGTTGCCCTCCTGGATCAGGTCCAGGAAGGCCATGCCGCGGCCGGTGTAGCGCTTGGCGATGCTCACCACCAGGCGGAGGTTCGCCTCCAGCAGGTGGTCCTTGGCGGCGCGGCCCTCGCGGACCACGGTCTCCAGGTCGCGGTCGCCGGTGATGCCGTCGCGCTCCATCACGTGCTCGGCCATCAGGCCGGCCTCGATCCGGCGCGCCAGCACGACCTCCTGCTCGGCGGTCAGCAGCTTGGTGCGTCCGATCAGGTTGAGGTACGCGCGCACCAGGTCGGTGGAGACCCCGCGCTCGTCGGTCTGCTCGTCCAAGTCGGCGGCCATCTCCGCGGCCGTCGGCTCAAGTACGGCCACTGCGTCCATCGTCATCTCGTCGCCCATCGCTGTCCTCCCCGTGTGCTTGTTAGTGGACAGCTTGGTGTACGCCGCGTGAGACGGCGGTGAGACGATTTCGTGAATCTGCCACGATGGGCGCGAGACAGGGGAGGACGTGTGGTCGTGAAGCGCCTGATGCGCATGTTCGGGGTCGGGGGACCGTCGGTACGGACGGAATTGTCGGTATCGCGTGCCAAGCCCGGCGGCACCTTCAAGGGCACCGTCGAGGTCACCGGTGGCGACCACCAGGTGTCCATCGGCTACATCGCGTTGGCCCTGGTCACCGACGTCCGCCCGCAGGGCGGGGCGGCCGGGCAGACGTCCGTCGTGGAGTTCCACCGGCAGCAGGTGGTCGAAGGATTCACCCTCGCCGCGCGCGAGCGTCGGATATTCGACATCACCTGCGACGTCCCACTGGAGGCGCCGCTCACCCGCGCCTTCGGCCAGCCGCTGGCCGGGATGAACGTCGGGCTGCGTACCGAGCTGGAGGTCGCCCGCGAGGTCGACCGCACCGACCTGGACCCGGTCCAGGTCGACCCGCTGCCCGCCCAGCAGCACATCCTCGACACGCTGGTGAAGCTCGGCTTCCAGTACGTCAAGGCCGACGTGGAGCGGGGACGCCTGCGCGGCCTGCCCCAGACGCTGCCGTTCTACCAGGAGATCGAGTTCCTGCCCGGCACCGCGTACGCCGCCCAGGTGCACAACCTCACGGTCACCTTCGTCCCCACCGACCGCAAGATGCACGTGGTCATGGAGCTCGACCGCAAAGTCGGCCCCCTCGCCGACCGCGACATCTTCGGCCGCTTCACCGTCGACCCCGCCACCCTCGCCGACACCGACTGGCGCGGCCTCCTCAAGGACTGGCTGACCCAGTCCACCACCCGCAAAGGCCCCCTCTTCTAACCGGCCCCCCACCCCCGCCCCCCAACTGCGTTGATCATGAACTTATGGGCGTGTTCGACGGCGTGTCGCTGCCCTAACTTCATGATCGACGCGGTGAAGCGGGTGGGTGCCGCCGGTGGTGGCGGGGGGTGGGGGTCAGAGGTCGAGGATGAGGGTGTTGGGGCCGACGTTGACGGACTCGACCAGCATCATGGTGCGGAAGCGGCCGGTCTCGACGGTGGCGCCGCGGGCGCGCAGGGCCGCGACGAACGCGTTGAACATCGGCTCGGCCACCTCGGCGGGCGCGGCCGCCTGCCAGGTGGGCCGGCGGCCCTTGCGGGCGTCGCCGTAGAGCGTGAACTGGCTGACGACCAGCAGTGGTGCGCCCACATCGGAGGCGCTGCGCTCGCCGTCGAGCAGGCGCAGCTCGTACACCTTGCGGGCCATCGTCTCCACCGTCGCGACGGTGTCACTGTGCGTCACGCCCAGCAACACCAGCAGCCCGTCCTTGATCTCCCCGACGACCTCGCCACCGACCGTCACGCTGGCCCGGCTCACCGTCTGCACTACCGCACGCATCGCTCTAGCCTGCCCTGCCCGAGTCGATCACGGCGACAGGGTGGCGACACGCCGCCGAACACGTCCACAAGTTCATGATCAACCCCTCAGGCGGGGATGAGGAGGCCGCGTTCGACCAGGTGGTCCAGGACGGGGAGGAGGGCTTGGGTGAGGGCGTCCTGGGGGGCCTCGTGGGCGGCGGAGAGCAGGGAGATCTGGTCGGCCAGGGTGGCGTGGCCGTCGGCGCCGCTGACCAGGGCGAGGATGAGGGGGTCGATCTCCTCGACCCAGCGCAGGCCCTCGGGCATGGCCAGGAACTGGCGGTCGACCATCCAGCCTTCGTCGCCCATGGTGGCCTCCTGGCGCAGCTGGAGGCCGTCGGCGCGGCGGTAGCGGGCCGCGAGCAGCTGGGCCTCGTCGCGGGTGTCGAGCCAGTCACGGCGGGCGAACCACTCGGCGACGCGCTCGCCCAGCGGCGCCTGTACCTGCTGGCGCAGGTCCTCGCAGACCACCGACGGGTCCTGCTTGCCGCTGTTGCGGGCGGTGACCAGGCCGAAGCCGATCGCCGTCACGTCGTGCGCGGCGAACCAGTCCAGCCACTGCGCGGCCCGCTGCGCGTCGTGCTTCTCGCTCGCGTCGGCCAGCCACAGGCGTACGTAGTCCAGCGGGTCGCTGACCTCGCGCTGGATCGCCCAGACGTCCATGCCGGTGCCCGCGAACCACCCGGCGACCCGGTCCTCCCAGTCCTCGCCGCGCACATGCACCCAGTTGGCCAGGAACTGCAGCGTCCCGCCGGGGGACAGCAGCTTGGGCGAGGCGCCGGCGAGCTCGGCGCAGACGCCGTCACCGGCCCGGCCGGAGTCGCGGTAGACGTGCGTGGCGAGGCCGGGCCCGACCACGAACGGCGGGTTGCTGACGACCAGGTCGAACTGCCGGCCCTCGACCGGGGCGAGCATGTCGCCCTGCAGCAGCTCCCAGCTCAGGCCGTTGAGCGCGGCGGTGGTCGCGGCGAAGCGCAGCGCGCGCGGGGACAGGTCGGTGGCGGTGACGGTGCGGGCGTGCGTACTCAGATGCAGGGCCTGCACGCCGCAGCCGGTGCCGAGGTCGAGCGCGGCGCCGACCGGCCGCCGGACGGTCGCGCCGGCCAGCGTGGTGGAGGCGCCGCCCACGCCGAGCACGTGGTCGGCGGGGAGCTGGCGGCCCGGCTGGGCGGGCAGATCGGACAGCACCCACCAGTCGCCGTACGGCTCCAGGTCGACGCCCGCGGTCAGCCCGCCGTCGGCGAGCTCGACGAGCCCGGCGGCCCGCGCGGCGGCCAGGGTCAGCGGGTGCAGCGCGGCGGCCACGGCCGCCTCGGGCTCGGTCTGCCCGCAGATGAACAGCCTGATCAGCGTGTCCAGCGGGTCACCCGAACCGGTGACGTGCAGCGCGGCGCGGAAGTCGTGCCGGCCGGCGTCGGCGGACGCCTGCGGCCCGAGTCGCGCGGCGATGCCCGAGGCGGTGAAGCCCGCGCCGGTCAGCGCGGTGCGAAGGCGGTCGATGTCGGCGGTTTCCAGCAGCGTCTGCACCCCATCATGGTGCACTAACGTGCTGCGCATGACGCAGGTATGGGAGCGCTGGCACACCGTCTGGATCATCACGGCGGCGCTGGTGCCCCTGACCGCGCTCGGCACCGCCGCGGTGACCAGGGCGCGGCTGCGGGCGGGCGTGCCGCGTGCGCGCGCCTGGCGCCGGTCGCTGGCCGAGGCGGCGATGGTGCTGGGGACGCTGCCGTGGGTGTGGATGACGCTGACGCCGGTGTCGGTGCCCGAGGGCACCGTGCTGGTGTACCTGGTGCCGCTGAGTGACCTGCGGGCCCAGCTCACCCAGCCGCTGCCGTGGGTGGTGGTGCAGACGGTCGGCAACCTCGCGGTGTTCTTCGCGCTCGGCGCGGGCGCCCCGGTGCGCTTCGCGGCGCTCGCCTCGCCGGCGCGGTTGCTGCTGCTCGGGGCGGGCTGCTCGCTGCTGGTGGAGCTGACACAGCGGGTCTTCGTCGCCGGGCGGGTGTGCAGCGTCGACGACGTGCTGATCAACGCCGCCGGCTGCCTGCTCGGCGGCCTGCTCACCTACCGCTGGTGGGCCCGCCCCGCCGTCCCCGCCGCCCCGGACCTCGCCGCCCGCGCCGCCCGCCGTTGATCGTCCGACTTGCCAGGCAGATGGGGGTACGCGCGGCCAAGATACGCACAGGTGCCGGGCAAGTCGGAGGATCTTGCAGTCGGCCGCCCGCTACAGGCCGAGGTGCACGCGCAGGGCGGTGTCCAGCCTGCCGAGGGTGTCGGGGCGCAGGCGGCCGAGGCGCTTGCCCAGGCGCGCGTAGTCGACGGACCTGATCTGCTCGGCCTGGGCCTTGGAGGGCTGCGCCAGGCCGCCCTCGCCGGCCGGGATCAGCACCTGGAACGGGTAGATCCGCTCGGTGTTGGAGGTCACCGGGACCACGGTGACGACGCCGCGGCCGTTGCGCTCGGCGGTGCGGATGGCCGCGGTGTTGCCCACCAGGACCACCGGTCGGATCTTTCGCGACTCGGAGCCCCGGGCCGGGTCCAGGTCGACCAGGTACACGTCACCGCGCTGCATCGGCGAGCCCGTCGGCCGAGGTCGCATCCCACAGCCGGCCGTCCTCGCTGGTGTCCCACTCGTCCCAGGCCGCGGCGTAGGCGTCCTCCAGCTCGCTGGCCCGCAACAGGTCGATCGCGCGCTGGAGCACGGCGGATCGGGAGGGGCTGCCGCGCCGGCTGGCGTAGTCATCAACGTAGTTGATGTCTTCCTCGGGCAGGCTGACGCTGAGCTTCATGGCGTAAATGCTACCGGGGCGCCTACGGCGATTACCACCGCTGATGCTACCCATATTGCTACCCAAGCGGCTGGAGGCCATGACGCCGGCGACGTTGTGGCGGGACCGACGGGGGCATCGTGACCACCGGCGGCTGCTGCAGCGGGCGCGGGCGTCGGGTGCGAGGTGGCAGGGTGTTTCTGAGATCCTGTGACCATGGCGAAGTTGTGGTTGGCGCAGGACGCCGCGGCGGACGAGCTGCTGTTGAACGATCCGTTTGCCAGGGTGCTGGGCATGCTGCTGGACCAGCAGATCCCGCTGGAGAAGGCGTTCGTGGGGCCGTACCGGCTGGCCGAGCGGATGGGTGTGGACCGCCTCGACGCGTCCGCGATCGCCGACTACGACCCGGCGGCGTTCGCGGAGCTGTTCGCGACCGTGCCCGCGATCCACCGGTTCCCCGGCTCGATGGCCGAGCGCACGCAGAAGCTGGCCCGCGCCATCGCCGACGAGTACGACGGCGACGCCGCGACCGTCTGGACCGGCGCGAAGGACGGCAAGGACCTGTTCAAGCGGCTGTCCGCGCTGCCCGGCTTCGGCAAGATGAAGGCGCAGATCTTCATCGCGCTGCTGGGCAAGCAGTTCGGCGTGCAGCCCGAGGGCTGGCGCGAGGCCGCCGGGGCGTACGGCGAGGAGGGCTCGCTGCGCTCGGTCGCCGACATCCGCGACGCGGCGAGCCTGGCGAAGGTGCGCGAGTTCAAGAAGCAGATGAAGGCCGACGCGAAGGCCGCGAAGGCCTGACGGGTCAGTCCAGCGTGAGCAGCATCAGCTCGTCGGCGCGGTGGAACCCGGCCCGCTCGTAGAACGGGACCGACCGCGCCGACGGGCTGAGCACCACGCGCACCAGCGCTTCGGCACGGGCGTACGCCAGCAGCGCGGCCACCAGCGCCGCGCCTACCCCCGTGTCGCGGTGCGCCGGGAGCACGTACGCGTTGCCGAGGTAGCCCCAGCGGCTCGGCGGCTGCCCGGGACGCGGCATGCGCTCGAACACCGCGAGGTTGACCATGCCGACGGGCTGCCCGTCGTGCTCGGCGAGCCAGCACACGCGCCGGTCGCCCTCCCGGTCCAGCCAGTCCTGGAAACGGGCCTCGAAGTCCGGATCGACCCGGGCGGCGCCGGCCTGCTCGGCGGTCCACGCCCGGCGCAGCCCGCTCAGCGCGGCCGTGTCGGCGGGTCCGGTCGCCTGCCGCACGATCAGCGCGGACTCGGTCATGGGTGCCTCCGTGCGCGGTGGTTCGGGCCGGGCGGGCCGGTGGATGATCGCTGTTTCCGGTCAGAACCTTCAGCCGGACTGCACATCCTGACCGGAAACAACGATCTTGCATACCGCGCCCCGGCCGCTAACCGCGGAGCGAGCCGTCCAGGGACGGTTCGGCCGGGGCGGGGGAGGGCGCCGGGACCGACACCGGGGTGTCCCGGGGCGCCCGCATACCGAGTGCGGCCAGGGCACCCAGCAGGCAGATCGCGGCGGTGCCCAGGAAGATCTCCCGGTACTCCGCGCGCAGCGCGCCGTCCAGCGCGATCTGGTACGCCGCCAGCGCCTGCTGGTACTGCTCCTCGGTCATGCCGAACGGCAGCGGCGTCGGCAGGTCCTTGGTGAACTCCTGGAACCGGTGCAGGCCCCAGGCGGTCAGCGCGGCGACGCCGAGCAGCATGCCCATCATCCGGGCCACCACGACGGCCGCCGAGGCGACGCCGTGCTGGACGGCGGGCACGACCCGCAGCACCAGCGCGGACAGCGGCGCGATGGTCAGGCCGAGGCCGAGCCCGGCGAGCACCAGGTCGGTGTCGAGCCGGGGCAGGCTGACCGGGCCGAGGGCGTAGCGGGCGCCGAGCAGGTCGGCGGGCCAGCCCGCGATCAGCAGGTACGCCCCCGCGCTGGCGAGCAGGCCGAGAACGGTGATGGGGCGCTCGCCGACGCGGCGCAGCAGCACGCCGCCGAGCACCGCGCCGATCGGCAGCGCGACCAGGAACCGGGTCAGCAGCAGGGTGCTGTCCAGGGTGTCCAGCCGGAGCAGGGTGTGCCCGACCAGCTCGACGTCGACGAGGGTGACCATCAGCGCGGCCCCGGCGCAGGCGCTGGCGGCCAGTGTGGCCAGGAACGGTCCCATGGCGACGCCCGCCGGGTCGAGCAGCTTCGTGCGGGCGCGCCGCTCCCAGACCACGAAGGCGACCAGCACCAGCGCGGCCCCGCCGAGGGTGGCCGGACCCCAGCTCGGCAGCACCGCGTGCGCCGGGTCGGGGTTGTAGAGACCGACCACGCACAGCCCGAGCACGACGGCGAGCAGCAGCCCGCCGACCACGTCGACCCGGCGCGGCGCGGCTGCGGCACCCGCCGGGCGGGTGCGGGCGGGGACCAGCAGCCACACGGCGACGGCCGCGACGACCGCCAGCGGGATGTTGATCCAGAAGATGCCGCGCCAGCCGATCCAGGCGGCGACGCCCGCGCCGAACAGCGGCCCGAGCACCGCGCCCAGCTCCTGCGCCGCGCCGACCCAGCCGAGGGCGGCGGGCCGGGACGCGGGCGGGAACAGGTCGGCGATCAGCGCCATGGTCACCGGCAGCAGCGCGCCGCCCGCCATGCCCTGCAGCGCCCGGCCGCCGACCAGGGTGACCAGGTCACCCGCGGTAGCGGTGACGACCGACCCGGCGGCGAACGCCGCCAGGGCCACCACAATGACGATGCGGCGGCCGTACCGGTCGGACAGGCTGCCCAGCAGCGGCATGGCCGCGAGGTAGCCCAGCAGGTAGCCGGTGACCAGCGGGGTGGCCCGCTCCAGGTGGTTGATGGGGATGCCGAGGTCGCGGACGATGTCGATCAGGACCGAGACGACGACGTACGCGTCGAGCGCGCCGAGCAGCACGGCCAGCCCGCCCACGCCGACGGCGAGGCGGTGCCGCGGCCCGGCGGTCGCGTCAGGGAGCACTGATCGTCACCGGCTCGTTGTACTTGCTGAACGTGACGGTGACCGTGCCGGCCGGGTCGCTGCCCTTGGCGGGGACGGTGAACTCGCCCTTGACCAGCTGCTTGTTCGTCGCGTCGAGCCAGAGGAAGCCGGTGACGCCGGTGCCGACTCCGGGCACCAGCGCGGCGAGCGCGGTGGGATCGGGCTCCACCTGGATCTTGTACGTCTCCCGGCCGTCGACGGTCTCCTTGGCCTGGGTGGTGGCGGACTTGATCGTGCCGAGCAGCTTGGCCACGCCGCGCTGCGGGTCGAGGATCGCCGACGGGTCGTAGACCTGGGCCGCGGCGGTGAGCGGGAACTGCTGGTAGCCGCCGGTGCCGGCCTGCAGCCACGCCTTGTCGCCGACGATGACGAACTTCGCCTCGATGGCGGCGCCGAACTGCTCGACGGTGGCGGTGCCCTGGGCGGAGCCCTCCTGGGTGAGGTCGCCCTCGGCGCGCTTGAGCGGCACTCCGCTGATCTTTCCGGCCACGTCGATGACGAAGTGCGCGGACTTGACCTCGGCCATCGCCTTCGCGCCGTCGACCAGCAGGGTCTGCGCGGCGGGCAGGTCGGCGGGGTCCGTGGGGTCGTCCGCTGTGGAGGTGCACCCGGTGAGGGTGAGGGCCAGGGCGGCGAGCGCGGCGAGCGCGTGCGAGGTCCGGAACATACGGCGCATGGTAGTGCCGATCGGCACGCCAGGCCCCGTTACCGGCTGCACGACCGTCTGACCTGCGGATACGTGCCGATCGTGCAGGGCCGGACCGGCGTGCGCCGGGGCATCGGCCGTTCGGTCCAGTGCAGATCGGACGAACCTTCTGAAATCCGGATCAAGCGACCGGGCGATCGGTAGCATCACGAAGGGTGAGCTAACGATTCCACTTCGTAATCGTTATCGGCGGTCGGCCCTCTTCCTCAAAGGGGGGAGTGCGGCGCCGCTCACACAGGTCGGAGCCTGCCGGCTCCACCGTGTCCCGCTTGAGGAGAACCCATGACGATGCTCAGCGAGCCTGACGCATTGACCGGACCGTCCGTCCAGTGCGATCTGCCCGGGCCCCGTTCCGCCGAGCTGCTCGCGCGCCAGCAGCGCCGCGAGTCCAACGCGCGTACCTACCCTCGCAACATCCCCATCGCCATCGCCGAGGGAGCCGGCTCCTTCGTCCGCGACGTCGACGGCAACGTCTTCATCGACTTCCTGACCGGCGCGGGCGTGCTCTCGCTCGGTCACAACCACCCCGAGCTGGTCCGCGTGGTCACGTCCCAGCTGGGCACGCTCACCCACGCGCTGGACTTCCCGACCCCCGCCAAGGACGCCTTCCTCGACGCGCAGCTGTCCATGCTGGCCCCTGGCCTGCGCGAACGCATGCGCGTGCACTTCTGCGGGCCGACCGGCGCCAACGCCGTGGAAGCCGCGATCAAGCTGTGCAAGACCGCCACCGGCCGCGGCGACATCATCTCCTTCCACGGCGGCTACCACGGCTGCAGCCACGCCGCGATGGCCGCCTCCGGGCTGGTCGCGCAGAAGCGCCCGATCCCCAACGGCGTGCCCGGCGTGCACTTCTTCCCGTACTCCTACTGCGCGCGCTGCCCGCTGGGACTGCGTCCGGACAGCTGCGAGACCAACTGCGCGGGGCTGCTGGAGAAGTCGCTGCTGGACCCCAACGGCGGCGTCGCCCTGCCCGCCGCGGTGATACTGGAGCTGGTGCAGGGCGAGGGCGGGGTCATCCCGGCGTCACGTGACTTCGTCCGCCGGGTGCGGGCGCTGACCCGGTCGCTGGACATCCCGCTGATCGTCGACGAGGTGCAGACCGGCTGCGGCCGCACCGGCACCTGGTTCGCGTTCGAGCAGTACGACATCGAGCCGGACGTGATCGTGGCGTCCAAGGCCCTGTCCGGCATCGGCGCGCCGGTCGCGCTCATCATGTACGACCAGCGCCTCGACGTGTGGCAGCCCGGCGCGCACACCGGCACGTTCCGCGGCAACCAGCTCGCCTTCGCCGCGGGGGCGGAGGCGGTGCGGATCCTGCACCGCGACCAGGTCCTGGCCAACGTGCGCGAGCGCGGGCAGCAGATCGAGCAGCGCTTCGCCGCGCTGCGCGGGCACGCCGCCGTGCACGAGGTGCGCGGCCTGGGCCTGATGTGGGGGGTGGAGCTGGCCGACCCCGGCGACGGGCGCTCGGCCGGGCAGCTGGCCCGCCAGGTGCAGGCCCGTGCGCTGCGCCGCGGCCTGATCATCGAGCTCGGCGGCCGGGACGACTGCGTCATCCGGCTGCTGCCGCCGCTGAACGTCACCGCCGAGGTCGTCGACCTCGCCTGCGACATCGTCCTCGACGCGATCGAGGAGTCCTGCGCGCCGCCGGCCGGTGGCGCGGATCTGACGCCCGCCTCCGCCGGCGGGGACGGCATGGGCTGACCCCGGGGCGCCGGTCCGGCGCCTGAGGAACATGGTTCGTCCCTGGCGCGCCGCCCGCACGACGCGGCGCGCGGGGACGGCCGTGCCCGCCCACCCCGTCCTGTCAGTCCGTGCGGAGGGAGAAGCCCATGAGCACACGCGTACTCGATGTCAACGATCTTCCTGAGTTCCCTGACGTCGAGCCCGGCCGCGGAGGCGGTCTGGTGCTGACCTGCCCTGGGCACACGCACGAGCCGCGCTGGCAGCCCGGCGAGCGGCTGCCGCAGCTGTTCGAGCAGCAGTGCGACCGGCTGCGCCGCTACGGCCGCGCCGAGCAGCTCGCGGTGGACACCGGCGAGGAGGCGCTCACCTACGACGAGGTCGACGCGCGCGCCAACCGGCTCGCCCGCTATCTGATCGGCCGCGGCGCCCGGCCGGGCGACCGCATCGCGCTGCTGTTCGACCAGCCGGTGCAGTCCTACGTGGGCATGCTCGCCATCGGCAAGGTGCACGCCGCGTACGTGCCGCTGGACGCCGGCTTCCCGGCCGACCGGCTGGCCTACATCACCGCCGACTCCGGGTCCCGGCTGGTGCTGTCGGTGTCCCACCTGCGCGACCACCTGGCCGAGGTGGACGGGGCCGAGGTGCTCTGCCTCGACGAGCTGACCGGCGAGCTGGCCGTCATCGACGACCGGCGGCTGTCGGCCGACGAGCGCGGCGAGCCGGCCGACGAGCTGGCGTACATCATCTACACCTCCGGCTCCACCGGCCGCCCCAAGGGCGTCGCCGTCGAGCACGCCGCCATCTGCAACTTCGTCCGGGTCGCCGCGGACCTCTACGGCGTACGCCCCGAGGACCGGATGTACCAGGGCCTGACCATCGCCTTCGACTTCTCGATCGAGGAGATCTGGGTGTCGTGGATGGTCGGCGCGACCCTGGTGCCCAAACCCGGCGGCGCCAGCCTGCTCGGGCGCGACCTGTGGGAGTTCCTGCGCGACCGCGAGATCACCGCGATGTGCTGCGTGCCCACCCTGCTCGCCACCCTCGACGAGGACCTGCCGCAGCTGCGGTTCCTGCTGGTCTCCGGCGAGGCCTGCCCCCAGGACCTGGTCACCCGCTGGCACCGGCCGGGCCGCCGCTTCCTCAACGTGTACGGGCCCACCGAGGCGACCGTCACCGCGACCTGGACGCCGGTGCACCCGGACAAGCCGATCACGCTGGGGCTGCCGCTGCCGACGTACGCCACGGTCATCCTCGACCCCGACGAGCCCCGCGCCCTGCCCCCGGGCGAGCTGGGCGAGATCGGCATCGCCGGGATCGGCCTGGCGGTCGGCTACGTCAACCGCGACGACCTCACCGAGCGTGCGTTCATCCCGGACTTCATCGGCATCCCGCACAACCCGTCGGGGCGCATCTACCGCACCGGCGACCTGGGCCGGGTCAACGAGACCGGCGAGATCGAGTACCTGGGGCGCATCGACACCCAGGTGAAGATCCGCGGCTACCGCATCGAGCTGACCGAGATCGAGTCGGTGCTGCTGCAGGTGCCCGGCGTCGCCCAGGCCGTGGTCGACGTGCACAAGCCCGAACCGGGCGTGGTCGAGCTGGTCGGCTACTACAGCCTGCGCAAGGACACCGTCGCGCTGGACCGCCAGCAGATCTACGCCTGGCTGCGCGAACGGCTGCCCGGATACATGATCCCGACGTACCTGGAGCAGCTCGACGTCATCCCGATGCTGCCCAGCGACAAGGCCGACCGCAAGAGCCTGCCGCCGCCGACCAACCGCCGCCTGACCGCGCCCACGACCGGCGCCGAGCCGCTGTCGGCCGTCGAGCGCGGCTACGCCGAGGTGCTCGCCGAGATCGTGCGGGTGGAGCGGGTCGGCGCGGACAGCCACTTCTTCGAGGAGGTGGGCGCGGACTCGCTGCTCATGGCGCGGTTCTGCGCCCGGGTCCGGCAGCGCCCCGACCTGCCCTCGGTGTCCATGCGCGACGTGTACGTGTACCCCACGGTGCGGGCCCTGGCCGCCGCGGTCGCCCCGCAGTCGGCGGACGCGCCGCCGCGCACCGCGCCCGCCCCGGCCCGGCAGACCCGCCGGGCGAGCTCGCTGCAGTACGCGGCCTGCGGCCTGTTCCAGCTCCTGCTGGGCCTGGGCTCCGCGGTGATGGCCGGTTACCTGCTCATCTTCGCGTTCCGCTTCATGGCCGCCGCCGACGGCTACCTCGACCTGTACCTGCGCTCGGCGGCGTTCAGCACCGTCGGCTTCCTGATCCTGGCCATCTACCCGATCGCCATGAAGTGGCTGCTCATCGGGCGGTGGAAGGAGCAGGAGATACCCCTGTGGGGCCTGACCTACCTGCGCTTCTGGTACGTACGCATGTGCATGGGCGCCAGCCGGCTGCTGATGTTCTACGGCACCCCGCTGTACCCGTGGTACCTGCGCCTGCTCGGCGCGAAGATCGGCCGCAACGTGGTGATCCTGTCGCCGGTCATGCCCATCTGCACCGACCTGCTGACCATCGGCGACAACACGGTCATCCGCAAGGACTGCTACTTCCTGGGCTACCGCGCCCAGTCCGGCTACCTGCAGACCGGCCGGATCACCATCGGCAGCGACGTGATCGTCGGCGAGCACACCGCGCTGGACATCAACTCCACCATCGGCGACGGCGCGCGGCTCGGGCACTCCTCGACGCTGCCGCCCGGCTACGCGGTGCCGCCCGGTGAGAGCTGGCAGGGCATGCCCGCCCAGCCCGGCCACGCCGGCCTGCCGCCGGTGCCGGCCCGCAGCTGCGGCTGGCTGCGCAAGACCGTCTACTCCGGCGTGAAGATCGCCAACCAGGTGCTCACCCGCGGCCCGCTGGTGTTCGGCGCGCTGGTCGCGCTGGTCACCCAGGTGCCGATGCTGAAGGGCCTGGTCGACGGGCAGCCGTTCTCCCTCAGCAGCATGATCTACCTGGACCTGGTGCTGGCCTCGGCGGTGCTGTTCGTGACCGCGCTGCTGCTCGGCCTGGCCTCCATCGTGGTCATCCCGCGCCTGCTCAACCTGCTGTGGAAGCCGGACACGGTCTACCCGCTCTACAGCTTCCGCTACTGGCTCGCCTCGACGATCTCCGGGATGACCAACTCGGCGCTGTTCATGCGCCTGTTCGGCGACAGCTCGTACGTGGTGAACTACCTGCGCTGGATCGGCGTCGACCTGCAGCAGGTCGTGCAGACCGGATCGAACTTCGGCATCGAGTTCCGGTTCGACACGCCGTTCCTGTGCACCGTCGGCACCGGCACGATGGTGTCCGACGGCCTGTCCATGGTCAACGCCGACTACTCGCCCACCTCGTTCAAGATGTCGCGGGTCAGCATCGGCGCCCGCTCCTTCGTCGGCAACGACGTCACCTTCCCGGCCGGCCACGCCGTCGGCCAGAACGTGCTCTACGCGACCAAGGCGACGGTGCCCACCGACGGTCCGATCCGCCACGACACCGGCCTGCTCGGCTCGCCGTCGTTCCCGATCGCGCGGGTCGTCGCGCGGGAGGCCGGCTGCGAGGCGCCTACCGGCGACGCGCTGCGCCGGGCGCTGACCCTGAAGAACCGGTACAACCTGCGCTCGATGGCCTGGTTCCTGCTCGTGAGCTGGATCTCCGGCGCGGTCGGGCTGGTCGTGCTCGCCGCCGCGCTGGACATGTACTCCGAGTGGAGCGTGCTGGTCATCCCGGCCGCGATGGTGGTCATGCTGGTGTTCCAGCTGTGCTACAGCGTGCTGGTGGAGCGGCTGGTCGGCGGCTTCCGGCGGCTGCGCCCGCGGCGCTGCTCCATCTACGACCCGTACTACTGGTGGCACGAGCGGCTGTGGAAGCTGGAGGCGCCGGTCCCGTTCGCGGGCACCCCGTTCCGCCCGCTGATCTGGCGGCTGCTGGGCGTGCGCATGGGCCGGCGGGTGTACGACGACGGCGCGTACATGTCCGAGCGCACCATGATGACCATCGGTGACGACGCCTGCCTCAACGCCGGAGTGGTGATCCAGTGCCACTCCCAGGAGGACGGCATGTTCCGCTCCGAGCCGACCGTCATCGGCTCCGGCGCGACGCTGGGCGTCAAGGCGTTCGTGCACTACGGCGTCACCGTCGGCGAGAACGCGGTGGTCGGCGCGCACTCCTTCCTGATGAAGGGCGAGCAGATCCCCGACGGCGAGGACTGGACCGGCAACCCGGCCCGGCAGGTGTGCGAGCCGCTGCCCGCGTCCGCGCGCCGCACCCGGCCCGTGCCGACCCCGTCCGGTCCCCGCCCCGGCTCGCGCGCCGCGGCCCGCGTCCTGCTCACCGAGCTGCGCGCGACGCCCTCGCCACGCCGCCGCCGCCCCGCGGGGGTCGCCGTCTCGCTGTTCTCGCTGGCCGAGTGCCGGCGCCGGGAGAGCGAGCTGGCGCAGTTCCTCAGCGCCGACGAGCGGTCCGAGGCCGAGAGCCTGCGCTCGACCGAGCGCCGCAGCTCGTTCGTCATCTCCCGGGCGCTGGTCCGCATGATCCTGTCGATCGAGTGGCACGGCGAGGTCGCCCCGCGCAACTGGACCCTGCGCTACGGCGGGTTCGGCAAGCTGACCGTGTGCGGGCCGATCCCCGGCCTGGACCTGAGCGTCTCGCACACCGAGTCGGTGATCGCGGTCGCGGTGTCCGACGCGTACGACATCGGGGTGAACCTGGAGCCCGCGGCCGTCGACGACGCCGCCTCGCTGCCCTGGGCGGCCCTGTCCGCGGCCGAGCACGCGCGCCTGGCCGGCAGCGACGACCAGGGCGAGCAGCTGCTGCGCATGTGGACGCTGAAGGAGGCGTTCGCCCGGTGCGCGGGCGACGTCAGCTTCGAGCAGCTCGACGCGCGGCTCGACCCGCTGCAGGTGATCGGCGCCGGAGCGCCGGGCCGCCAGCGCTTCTGGTTCCACCAGGAGCAGTGGGGCGACGAGGTGGAGCAGCACTGGGTGACCGTCGCGGTGCGGCGGCGGCCGGCCAGCCGGCGCGGACGCCGGTCCGCGGGCAGGCCCACCCGCCCCGCCGTGACCAAGTCGGTGGGCCGCCCGGCGCGGCCGGCCGAGCGCAGCGGACACGGCCAGGCCGTGCACATGCAGATCCTGGCCAACGGCCGGGTCACCGCCCGTGACGTCACGGCGCCCGACCCCGGCCCCCGCCCCGCCCGCCCCTGACCGCAGCTCCGCCCCTGCCGCTCGCGTGGCGGGGGCGATGCCTCGATCATGAAAGTGGAGCGGCGCGGGGCCGGTTCCGGCGGCCGGGTGCCTAGACTCCACGGGTATGGGCGTCACCCACCACGGGCGCACCGAGCGCCTCGATCTCGCTGACCCGACCCTGCGCGACTGGACCTGCACGGTGCTCGCCGCCGATCCGGAGCAGGGCATCGTGCTGGACCGTTCCGCGTTCTACCCCGGCGGCGGGGGCCAGCCGCCGGACCACGGCGTGCTGCTGTGGCAGGGCGTGCAGACCCGGATCGCCGGCACCCGCAAGGGCGACGACCTGTGGCTCATCCCCGCCGAGGGCGACCCGCCGCCGCCGGTCGGCGCGCAGGTCGCGGGCGCGGTGGAGGACACCCGCCGCACCCTGCTCATGCGGACGCACTCCGGCCTGCACGTGCTGTGCGGGGTGGTGTTCCGCGACTTCGGCGCGCTGGTCACCGGCGGCAACATGGAGCCCGGCGAGGCCCGGATGGACTTCAACCTGCCCGAGGTGCCCGGCGACTTCAAGGCCCGGCTGGAGGAGCTGGTCAACGCCGAGGTCGGCGCGGACCGCCAGGTGGTGACCAAGGTGCTGGGCCGCGACGAGGCGCTGGCGCTGCCGGACATCATCCGCACCCAGTCCAACCTCATCCCGGCCGACGAGCAGGAGATCCGCATCGTCGACATCGTGGGCCTGGACGTGCAGGCCGACGGCGGCACCCACGTCGCCTCGACCGCGCAGATCGGCAAGCTCCAGGTCGTCAAGGTCGAGTCGAAGGGCAAGGCCAACCGGCGCGTCCGCGTCCGCCTGGTCTGACCCGCCCGGCGATGTCCTGCCGCCGACCCGCCCTGCCACCACCCGGTTCTGCCACCGATCGGTGCTGACACCGACCCGGCTCGGGAGATCAGGGCCGGCGGTCGTCGTCGATGGTGCCCTCGTACACCTGGCCGCCGGGCTGGGCGGGCAGCGCGTTGGTCGGCACCGTGTGGCGGCGGAAGCGCTTGAAGCGGTGCTCCTCCTTGGGTGGCCGGTCGTTGGCCAGGATCACCGCCAGCCAGGGCAGCAGCACCATGCCCAGACCGCACAGCGGCAGCCACAGCCACAGCAGCGGCACCTTCGCCATGGCCAGCACCGAGGCCAGGATGAGGCAGCCCGCGCGCAGCAGCATCATCAGGATGTAGCGCCGCTCCCGCCGCTTGAGTTCGACCTCGGGGCTCTCCTCGGCGTCGGTGATCAGCACCGGCCTGTCCGCCTGCCGCTTCACGCTGCCTCCCAGCCGCCGAAGGGGTTCCTACCCCCATCCTGCTCCTCGCCCCGCGCGAACTTCGCGCGGGGCGGTCGACCTCCATGGTCAAGGGCTGCGCGGCCCGCTCGCGTGGCGGCGGTTCAGGCGTTCGGCAGCGGCGGGCGGGCACCCACGATGCCGACCGCACCCGCGCCGGCGCGGCAGCCCGCCACCAGCGCGTCGTGCCGGTCGGCGCCCGCGCACCAGGCCGCCAGCAGCCCGGCGGCGAACGCGTCCCCCGCGCCGGTGGCGTCCACCATCGGCATCGGCTCGCCCGTGACGTGCACGACACCCGCCGGCCCGGCCCACAGCGCCCCGTGCGCGCCCAGCTTCACCACCACGTCGCCGCCGATCGCGTACGACAGCGCCAGCGCCTGGTCGGCGGGCGTGCCGGGGCCGGCCAGCGCGGTCGCCTCGTCGGCGTTGGCGAGCAGCAGGTCGATGCCGCGCACCCAGTCCAGGAACGGGTGCCCGGTCACGCCGTCCTCGATCAGCTCGGTGGTCACCGCGTGCAGCGGCGCGGCCGACGCGGCGTCGACGCTGGTACGCAGCCCCGCCGCCCGCGCCGAGGCGAGCGCGTACCGGCCGGTGGGCCGCGAGGGCTGGTCGAGCAGCGTGTACCCGGACAGGTGCAGCAGGCTCGCGCCCTGCGCGATGGCCGCGTCGACGTCGGCCGAGGCCAGCAGCAGGTTCGCGCCCCGGTCGCTGATCATCGTGCGCTCGCCGCCGTGCGTGAGCACCACGATGCTGCCGGTGCTGGCCCCGGGGCGGATGCTGACCTGGGTGCGTACCCCCGCCAGATGCAGCTCGGCGAGCCGGTCGCGGCCGGCCTGGTCGTCGCCGACCGCCCCGACGAAGGTCACCGGCGTGCCGAGCGCGGCCAGCCAGGCGGCCGTGTTGGCGGCCTGCCCGCCCCCGGCGACGTGCACCGTCGCCGGGGTGTCCGAGCCCTGCGCCAGCGGTGCCCGCAGCACCGCCAGCACGTCGGTGACCAGGTCACCCACGGTGAGGATCATCACGCCTCCGATCCCCGGCGCGATCCCGGCCGCGAGGTCACCGCTGCGCGGCCGCGACGGCGATCTGCGCGGCCAGCGCGGCGTTGCGCAGGATGATGCGTACGTTCACGGCCAGGCTCTGCCCACCGGTGGCCGAGTGGAAGTGCGACAGCAGCACCGGCGTCACCTGCTTGCCCGTCACCCGGTCGCGCTCCACGATCGCCAGGCCGTCGGCCAGGGTGCGGTCGTGCAGCTGCCGGTCGAGCTGCTCGTCCTCCGGCAGCGGGTTGGCCACGATCAGCGCACCACGGTGCACGCCCTGGTCCCGCTGCGCCCGCATGGCCGCCGCGACCTGCGCGGCGGAGTCCAGCCGCCAGTCCACGCCGAACCCGCTGTCCCGGATGAAGAAACCGGGGAACCGGTCGGTCTGGTAGCCGACCACGCCCACGCCGAGCGTCTCCAGCCGCTCCAGCGTGGCGCCCACGTCGAGGATCGACTTCACCCCGGCGCAGACCACCGCGATGGGCGTCTGGGACAGCGTGATCAGGTCGGCGGACTCGTCGAAGGTCTGCGACGCCTCGCGGTGCACGCCGCCGAGGCCGCCCGTGGCGAACACGCCGATGCCGACCGCGGCGGCCACGGCCGCGGTGCTGGCCACGGTGGTCGCCCCGTCCGCATGCAGGGCGGCGGCGACGGCGAGGTCGCGCACCGACAGCTTGGCCACCTTCTCCCCGACGGCGAGCCTGGTCAGCGCCTCGTCGTCGAGGCCGGCGACGAGCCGGCCGCCGACCATGCCGATGGTGGCCGGGACCGCGCCGTTGTCGCGTACGGCCTGCTCGATCTCCCGGGCCACGCGCAGGTTGTCGGGGCGCGGCAGGCCGTGGGAGACGATCGTGCTCTCCAGCGCGACGACCGGCAGGCCGTTCGCCAGCGCGGCCTTGACCTCGTCACCGAGGCGGATGCTCACATCAGTCACGATCATGACTCTACTGTTGGCGCGTGCTCCGCACGCGCGGCGTTCGGCTCTGCTGCTGGCGCGTGCTGCGCACGCGCGGCGTTCGGCCTCTGCCGCCGGCGTCACGCGCCAGTCGTCGGCTTCGCTTCGCTTACCTCCTTGGTGGCGCGTGACGCCGGCGGCCGAACGCGGGGGTGGCGCGGTTCTGGGGCGTGCCTGGTGGTGGGTGGCGGCGGTGGGGCGGTGCGGTGACGGGTGGCGCGGCTGTGGGCTTGGGCGGGGGTATGGCGGTGGTGGACAAGGCCGTGACCAGCGTGGCGGGATATCAGACTGGGCCGGCAGCGGGTGACCTGAGACAATGTTCGGGTGACCACACCTGTGACGAACCCCAGCACCATTCTTGAGGAGCGCGTCGCGACGGAGTATCGCCTCGACGAGGGCGATCACGAGCGCATGTCGCACTACGCACCCAAGGACAAACTACTCGAAGCCATGATCGAGGGAACGCCGGTGCGCGCCCTGTGCGGCAAGGTCTGGGTGCCCTCGCGCGACCCCAACAGGTTCCCGGTCTGTCCGGAGTGCAAAGAGATCTACGAGAACCTCACCGACTGATCCGGCCCGCGGCGTCGCGTCGTGCGCGCGGCCGGAGCCGTGCGACACGGGGGCTCGACGCGCCGCGCCCGGAAGGGAAGCGATGAGCTAGTGGATCATGTCACCGCGCAGGCGTCGCGAGGAGAGGCCGTGACCGCGAGGGTGGTCGTCGTGGGCAGCGCGAACATGGACCTGGTGGTGGAGACGCCCACCCTGCCGCGCCCCGGCGAGACGGTGCTGGGCGACGGGTTCCTCGCCGTTCCGGGAGGCAAGGGCGCCAACCAGGCGGTCGCCGCGGCACGGGCCGGGGCGGACTGCCACTTCCTGGGGGCCGTGGGCCTCGACGCGTTCGGCGACGAGCTGAAGGGCTGCCTGGCCGCGGCCGGGGTGGGGCTGGACGGGCTGCGGAGGGTGGCGGGCCCCTCGGGGGTGGCCCTCATCGCGGTCGACGCGGCCGCCGAGAACCTCATCGTCGTCGCCCCGGGCGCCAACGCGCACTTCACCGACCTCGACGCGATCGACCGCGACCTCATCGCGGGGTGCGACGTGCTGCTGTGCCAGCTGGAGATCCCACCGGAGACCGTGGCGCAGGCCGTCGCGGCGGCCCGGCGGGGCGGCACCACCATCGTGCTCAACGCCGCTCCCGCGCGGGCGCTGCCGGACGAGCTGCTCGCCGGGGTGGACCTGCTCGTGGTGAACCAGACCGAGGCCACCGTGCTGGCCGGGCTGGACGGCGCCCGCGACCCCGACGGCGACGGGCTCGCACCGGCCGACGACGTGCCCATGCTGCTCGACACGCTGCTGACGCGGGTGCCGCGGGTGGTGCTGACCCTCGGCGCCGCCGGGGCCGCGTACGCCGAACGGGGCGGGCTGCGGCTGGAGGTGGGCGCCCCGCCAGTGGAGGCAGTGGACACCACCGCGGCCGGGGACGCCTTCACCGGCGCGCTCGCGGTGGCCTGGGCGCAGGGCCGGGCGATCGAGGAGTCGCTGCGCTGGGCCTGCGCCGCCGGTGCCGCGTGCGCCCAGCACCGGGGCGCGTCCAGCTCGCTGCCGGTCCAGGCGGAGATCGACGCCCTTTACGACCGCGCCTACCAGCCGCATCCCACGGCCTGACCCGCGCGGCGAGGCGCTCGGCGGGTACGCCGCCGCACGTCGTAGCCTGCGCCGGTGGACAGTTCGTCGGCCCTGCTCATCGGTGACCTCGCCGGTGTCGCCGTGTTCGCCGCGTCCGGCGGGTCCGCCGCGGTGGGCAAGCGGCTCGACCTGTTCGGCGTGGTCTTCGTCGGCTTCGTCGCCGCGCTCGGCGGCGGCATCCTGCGCGACCTGGTGATCAACCAGGTGCCGCCGCTGGCCTTCGCCGACTGGCGCTACCCGGCCACCGCCACCGTCGCCTCGCTGGCGGTGTTCTGGCTGCACCCGCACCTGGACCGGCTACGGCGTACGGTCCTTAGCCTGGACGCCGCCGGGCTCGGCCTGTTCACCGTCACCAGCACGCTCAAGGCGCTGGACGCGAACGTGCCGCCGGTGGGCGCGTGCCTGCTCGGCATGCTCACCGGCATCGGCGGCGGCCTCGTGCGCGACCTGCTGCTCAACGAGATCCCGGTGGTGCTGCGCCGGGAGATCTACGCGGTCGCCTCGCTGCTCGGCGCGATCGCGGTGGCCGTGCTGGTCGGCACCGGCCTGGCCGGTGTGGCCAGCCTCACCGGAGCGGCGATCCTGGTCTTCGCGGTGCGCATCATCGCCCTCTACCGCCACTGGTCCGCCCCCCGCCCCCGCTTCGGCGCCACCCAGCCCAACGGCGGACCGACATCGGACAGCCCCTGACCGCCCGACCGTAGGCCACACCTCGCGGCGGGCACCGGCCTCCGCCGTGCGCCTGCGCCGCAGTCCGTCGAGAGCATGATCGTTCGACTTGCCTGGCACATGGGCGAAAGCGTGCCCAAGATACGCCCATGTGCCTGGCAAGTCGGGCGATCAGCGGGGGGCGGCGCGCCGGATGGGTGGCGCGGCAAGGGGACTCACCACGTTCGGCGCACAGTCGCGCGGATCTTCCGGGGGGAGCCGATAGACTCAGGGCCCGCCTTCGCGCTCGGCGTCATCCCTGGCCGACCCGAGGGCTCTTTCGTGCTGACCCCCGCCTGAGCAGGAGGCTTCCGCGTGGCGCTGGCCCGCCCCGTCCCCGAGTCGTTCCCGTCGCTGCGCGCCTGGCAGCGCAAGGCTCTGGTCGAGTACCTGCGCCGGCGCACGCCCGACTTCCTGGCGGTCGCCACGCCCGGCGCGGGCAAGACCACGTTCGCCCTGCGTATCGCCGCGGAACTGCTGGCCGACGGCACGGTCGACGCGGTGACCGTGGTGGCGCCGACCGAGCACCTGAAGCTGCAGTGGGCGCAGGCCGCGGCCCGGGTCGGCATCCAGCTCGACGCGATGTTCCGCAACGCCGACGTGCACACCAGCGCCGACTTCCACGGCGTGGTGGTGACGTACGCGCAGGTCGGCATGGCGCCGCAGGTGCACCTGCGGCGCACGCTGACCCGCAAGACGCTGGTGATCCTGGACGAGATCCACCACGCGGGCGACTCGCGCAGCTGGGGCGACGGCGTGAAGTCGGCGTTCGAGCCCGCCGAGCGGCGGCTGATGCTCACCGGCACCCCGTTCCGGTCCGACGAGAACCCGATCCCGTTCGTCACCTATGAGCGGGTCGGCGAGGTGCAGCGCTCGCGCGCCGACTCGGTGTACGGCTACTCCGACGCGCTCGCCGACGGCGTCGTCCGACCTGTGATCTTCCTCGCGTACTCGGGGGAGACCCGCTGGCGCACCAGCGCCGGGGACGAGCTCGCCGTGCGGCTGGGCGAGCCGCTGACGCAGGACCTGATCGCGCAGGCCTGGCGCACCGCGCTGGACCCGAAGGGCGACTGGATGCCCGCCGTGCTGCGGGCCGCCGACGCGCGCCTGCAGGTGCTGCGCGAGGGCGGCATCCCCGACGCGGGCGGCCTGGTGATCGCCTCGGACCAGACCACGGCGCGGGCGTACGCGAAACTCATCGAGTCCGCCACGGGGGAGAAGGCCGTCGTGGTGCTCTCCGACGACGTCGGCGCCTCGGCGAAGATCTCCGAGTTCAGCGGCTCGACGCAGCGCTGGATGGTCGCGGTGCGGATGGTGTCCGAGGGCGTCGACATCCCGCGCCTGGCCGTCGGCGTGTACGCCACCAGCGCCTCCACCCCCCTGTTCTTCGCCCAGGCCATCGGCCGCTTCGTGCGGGCCCGCCGGCCGGGGGAGACCGCCAGCGTCTTCGTGCCCAGCGTGCCGCACCTGCTGGGGCTGGCCAGCGAGATGGAGCTGGAGCGCGACCACGTGCTCGGCGGCCCGAAGGCCAAGGACGGGCTGGACGACGAGCTGCTGGAGCGCGCGCAGCAGTCCGAGAACGCCAGCGGCGAGCTCAACAAGTCGTTCGAGGCGCTGTCGGCCACCGCCGAGCTGGATCAGGTGATCTTCGACGGGGCCACCTTCGGCCTGCCCGCCCAGGTCGGCACGCAGGAGGAAGAGGACTTCCTCGGGCTGCCCGGCCTGCTCAGCGCCGACCAGGTGGCCGCGCTGCTGGCCAAGCGCCAGGCCGACCAGGCCGCCGCCGTGCGCCGCAACCGGGCCGCGGTGGCCGAGCAGGCCCCCGCCCAGCGCGAGCCCGTACGGGACATGTCCGCCGCCGAGCGCCGCATCCACCTGCGCCGCCAGCTCAACGCCCTGGTCGCGTCCCACCACCACCGCACCGGCCTGCCCCACGGCAAGATCCACGCCGAGCTGCGCTCGAAGTGCGGGGGCCCGCCCAGCGCCCAGGCCACCATCGAACAGCTCGAAGAGCGCATCGCCACGATCCAGTCCTTCTGACCCGCGCGCGTTGATCGTCCGACTTGCCAGGCAGATGGGCGAATGCGGGCTCGAGATACGCCCATGTGCCAGGCAGGTCGGATGATCAAGCCCGACCCGCGCGAGTCGGCGGGGGCGGGCACGCCGAGGGGGGCACCGCTCGGCGGTGCCCCCCTCGGGTGAAGCTTTGTAGGGTTACTTCGCGATCGTGTCGGCGCCCCGCCAGGTGAACTCGGGGTCGGCCGCCACCTCCACGGCAATCTTGACAAGGTCATCGGCGTACTTGTTGGCGTGGTGTCCGCAGAACACCAGCTCGCCCCCACCGGCCAGCTTCACACGCAACTTGCCCGCCGCGTTGCAGCGGTCGCACCGTTCATCGGCGGCTGGGGCAGCCACCGTCGCCGGCGGCGGCGTGAGGGTCTGGGTCATCGCCTTCCTCCTCTGGTCGTCACCGATGCTGAAATACATCGTCGATCCTTCGAGTCCAGCAACGCCGAACCCGCCATTGTCATTCAGCTCGTTACCCACGAAAGCCTCAACGCCGGCCGCGTCGGGGGCCTTCCCGGCTGGGCCTCGGGGGGACCGGGGTCACAGTCGGTGGGCGGTAGAGCCTACCTGGTCAGACGGGCTACCTGGGGAGATGACCCGTCCTGGACAGTGTGCCGTTCCACCAGAGTGCCACGTCAACGATCGCGAGTCGAACAGAAACAGAGCGCGTAGCCGTCTATATACGGACGGTGAGCAGTTCTGTACGTTCGGTGGAGGCTCTTCGTCCGATTCGCGAGGAATGTCGACTTGACCTGCCGGTGCTAGTCGAGGTAGTCGCGGAGCACCTGCGAGCGCGACGGGTGCCGCAGCTTCGACATGGTCTTCGACTCGATCTGCCGGATCCGCTCGCGCGTGACGCCGTACACCTGGCCGATCTCGTCTAAAGTCCGCGGCTGGCCGTCGGTGAGTCCGAAGCGCAGCCGGACCACACCCGCCTCGCGCTCCGACAGCGTCTGCAGCACCTGCTGGAGCTGGTCCTGCAGCAGCGAGAAGGAGACCGCGTCGACGGCCACGACCGCCTCGGAGTCCTCGATGAAGTCACCGAGCTGGCTGTCGCCCTCGTCGCCGATGGTCTGGTCCAGCGAGATGGGCTCCCGGGCGTACTGCTGGATCTCCAGCACCTTCTCGGGCGTGATGTCCATCTCCTTGGCCAGCTCCTCCGGCGTGGGCTCGCGGCCCAGGTCCTGGAGCAGCTCACGCTGTATGCGGCCGAGCTTGTTGATCACTTCGACCATGTGCACCGGGATGCGGATGGTGCGGGCCTGGTCGGCCATGGCGCGGGTGATGGCCTGCCGGATCCACCAGGTGGCGTACGTGGAGAACTTGTAGCCCTTGGTGTAGTCGAACTTCTCGACGGCGCGGATGAGGCCGAGGTTGCCCTCCTGGATCAGGTCCAAGAACGCCATCCCGCGGCCGGTGTAGCGCTTGGCCAGCGAGACCACCAGGCGCAGGTTCGCCTCCAGCAGGTGGTTCTTGGCGCGCTCGCCGTCGCGGGAGACCCACAGCAGGTCCCGCTGCATGTCGCGGGTGAGCTGCAGGCCCTCCTCCTCGGCCTGGCGCAGCCGCTCCGCGGCGAACAGGCCGGCCTCGATCCGCTTGGCGAGCTCGACCTCCTGCTCCGCGTTGAGCAGCGGCACCTTGCCGATCTGCTTGAGGTAGGCGCGGACGGAGTCGGCCGACGCGGTGAGCTCGGCGTCCTTGCGCGCCTGCTTGAGCGCCTCGGACTCCTCGGCGTCCCACTCGAAGTCGTCGGCCGCGGCGGCGTCGGCCTCGGCGGCCTGGGCCATCTCGACCGGCTCGTCGACGACGACGTCCTCGAGGTCGGCGGCCAGCTCCTCGACGGAGAGGTCGGCGCCGTCGGGCTCGTCGCCCTCACCGGGCTCGCCCTTCTTGGCGGCCTTGGCGGGCGCGGCCTTGTCGCCTGTCTTCTTCTCGACAGCCTTCTTGGCGGCGGCCTTCTTCGCCGGCGCCTTGGCCGCCTTGGCGGTCGCGTCGTCGGCGTCGGTGTCGGCGCCCTCGGCCTTGGCCGCAGCGGCCTTGGCGGGGGCGGCCTTCACGGCCTTGGCGGGCTTGGCGGCGGGCGCGGCCTTGGCGGGGGCGGCCTTCGCCGCCTCCTTGACCGGCGCCGGGCCGTCGGTCTCGGCAGGCTTGGCCTGCTTGGGTGCGCTGGGCTTGGCGGCCTTCGCGGCCGCGGGCTGCGCGGTCTTCGCGGTGGTCGCCTTCGAGGCGGGAGTCGCGGCACGTGCGGCGGCCACCTTGCGGCGGCCGTTGGCCGAGTCGTCGACCTCGACGGTCACGCCCGCTTCCAGCAGCGCACGCAGCATCTTCTTGGCCTGGGCGGGCGTGACGTCGGCAGCCTCCACGGTGCGCGCCACATCCGCAGGCGTGAGCCGGCCGCCGGCGCCTGCGGCTTGGGCGATCAGCATGTCGGTGAGCGAACGAACGTCGGCGCTGATCTGGCGGGCTTCAGTCACGGACGACCTTCCGGAGGCGAGGTACGAGCAGAGATCCTACGGCTTTGCGCCACGGCGCGGCAGCGCGTCGCGGTGGGTCAGCCAGTGTGAGGTGTGGATGCGCCTCGCGCCTTCGGCACGTGGCAGGCGTGAATTGTAGCGCCGTACTCGGCGATCATCTCGACGCGCACGCCGGAGGCGGTCCGCGAGCGGACCTCGGCGCCTTGGCAGGATGGCACCAGGTGACGAGGAGGACGGTCGTGAACGAACTGGAACTGCTGGACATCGCGGTACAGGTTGCCGTTGAGGCGGCCGACACGGCCCGCCGTATGCGCAACGAGGCGATCACCGATGTGGGCACGAAGTCCACCGTCACCGACGTGGTGACGGCCGCCGACCGGGCGGTCGAGCAGCAGGTGATCACCGCGCTGGCGGCACGGCGCCCGGGTGACACGGTACTCGGTGAGGAGTTCGGCGGCGCGCCCGTTTCCGGCGGCGGGGTGCGCTGGATCGTCGACCCCATCGACGGCACCGTGAACTACCTCTACGGCCTGGCCTACTACGCGGTGTCCATCGCCGCCGAGGTGGACGGCGAGGTGGTGGCGGGTGTCGTGCGACACGCCACGACCGGGGAGACGTGGACCGCGGCCAAGGGGCACGGCGCCTGGCGCGAGGGGGTGCGCCTGACCGGCTCGCCCGCCACCGAGCTGGGCCTGTCGCTGCTCGGCACGGGCTTCGGGTACGCCAAGGAGCGGCGGGCCCAGCAGGCGGGGGTGGTGGCGCAGGTGCTGCCGGTGGTGCGCGACATCCGGCGGATGGGCTCGGCCGCGCTGGACCTGTGCGCGGCGGCGGAGGGCCGGCTCGACGCGTACTACGAGAAGGGGCTGGCGGAGTGGGACCTGGCCGCCGGCGGGCTCATCGCGCGGGAGGCCGGGCTACTGGTCACCGGCCTGTCGGGCCGGCCGGCCGGGCCGGACATGGTGCTCGCCGCGCCGCCCGCGCTGCACGGCCCGCTGGACGCGCTGCTCGCCGGGCTGGACGCCGACGCCGGTCCGTAGCCCGCAGACGGTCGAAGCCCCGCCCCGTGCCGTCGTGGCGGCGGGGGCGGGGCTTCGAGCACGGCGCTGGGGGCGGCGTCGCGGTCAGGTCTGGTCGGCGCAGGTGCCCGGGGGCAGCTCCGGGTTGCCCAGCGCGGCGACCGCCTGGCGCATCTCGGTCGGGGTCGCCAGCTGCTTGAACTGACCGCCGATGATCACATCGATGGTGTCGTTCTCGCGCTTGATGTCGAACCCGTCCTCCTCGACCGCGTTGAGGAAGTACGCCCGCAGCAGCTGGGCCGCGCCGACCGCCTTCGGCCCGTACTGCAGCCGGGCCACGATGTCCGGCTCCTTCTTCTTGTCTGTGCCGGTCTTCTCGACCTTGAACTTGCGGTTGGTGAAGTCCGCCGCCACGTTGCGGGCCAGGTCGACCGTGGTCGTGGCGTTGTATACGTTGATCTTGACTTCGCTCTCGGAGTCGGGGAGCTTGTTGTTGACGGGCACGTAGCCCGCCGGGCAGCTCTGCACCACGGGAGCTTCGGACTGCGTGTCACGATTGAGCGTGATCACGGCTAGGGTGATGCCGATGATCGCCAGGGTGCTGATGAGGGCGATCGCTCGGATTCGTGCCATTTGCATCTCGGTGCCGCTCCCCGTGGGCCAGAGTGTCCGCATCGCCGCCACCGTTGACGGCATGCGCCAGAGGTTATCGGTTGACCGGCCCGGTCGGGGCCACGACCCGACAGACGACCGGAATTGGGCCGAAGGTTCCGGCGCGCCGACCGTGATCGGCGGGCGGCTGCCCCTACCTTTGTCTCGCCTGACCCGACGGCCCGGAGAAGCTGTCGGCTCAGTCACATCGGGAACAACTTCGCGTGCGGGAGCGTACAACTCCCACACGGGCGCGCTAAAGTACCGCGCTCGTTCAGAGTGAATACGTCGCGTACGCAGACGGACCAGACACGAATTGGGAGTGTGACATTCGATGGCCACCGACTACGACGCCCCGCGCCGTGACGAGGCCGACCTCGGTGAGGACAGCCTCGAGGAGCTGAAGGCCCGGCGTGTCGACACACAGTCGGGCAGCGTGGACGTGGACGAGGTCGACCTGGCCGAGGCGTTCGAACTGCCGGGTGGCGACCTCGCCGACGAGGAGCTGACGGTCAAGGTCGTGCCGATGCAGGCCGACGAGTTCCGCTGCTCGCGGTGTTTCCTGGTGCACCACCGCAGCCAGCTGGCAGGCGAGCGCAACGGCGAGCCGATCTGCCGCGAGTGCGCCTGACCGGGGGACAGGGCCGGGCCCGGCGCGCCGGGCACGCGCCACGAAGCACGCACTACCGCGGGCTTGACGCGATGCGGTGAGATGGCGCAGAACATCAGGGGACACGGATCCGACGGGCACGTCGCGCCGACGCGGCGTGCCGGCGGATTTCCGGGTCACCGCGTGACCCCGACGACCGTCGTGGGTATGGGCGCCGCATCGACCGACGGGAGTCAGCCATGACCACCAGCCCCTCACCGGTGCCCGACGACAGCACGTCGGGCACTGCCGGTTCCGGTGCCGCCGGCCGGCCGGACGAGCTGGCCGCGGCGGTGGCGGGGCTGGCGGACGCCGAGCTGGACAAGGCCGACCGCCGCAGGCTGCTCGGGCGCATGCTGGTGGGGCTGCGCGAGCGGGGAGTCAAAGAGGTCTTCATGCCCCGCAAGGCGATCGGCTGGATCACCGAGGCGGTCTCCGACCTGGCCCCGCACGTGCCCGTACGCAGCCTGGAGACGCTGCGCCGGCACTACCCGGGCCTGGACGATGAGGCGCTCGCCGAGCGGCTCATCCGCAACGCGGCCCGCGCCGCGGCCGGCGTCGGCGCGGTGGGCGGCGGCGTCGCCTCGGTCGAATGGGTCGCGCCGCCCACGCTGCTGTCGACCCCGGTGCTGCTGGCGACGGAGACGGTCGCCGTGGTCGGCATCGAGCTCAAGCTCATCGGCGAGCTGCACGAGGTCTACGGCCACCCGGTGCCGGGCACGCCGACCCAGAAGGCGGTGAGCCTGATGCAGTCCTGGGCCAGCCACCGCGGCATGAGCCCGATGCTGCCCGGCGCCGCGGCGGCGACGGTGCTCGGCACCGCCACCCGCAAGCAGCTGCGGGACATGATCCTCAAGCGGTTCGGGCGCAACCTGACCACGCTCGGCCCGCTGCTGACCGGGGCTGCCGTGGCCAGCTACCTCAACCGCAAGGCCACCCGGCGGCTCGGCGACGACCTGCGCCGGGACCTGCAGCTCAAGTACGGCAAGGGCGGCCACGCGGCCCTGCCGCAGCCCCCCGCCGAGGACTGACGCGGCTCAGCGGCGCAGCGCGCGGGCGAGCTGCTCGGGGTGGCGGGAGCTGATCACCCAGTACGGCGTGACGTCGGCGGGATCGTCGAGGACGACCTGCACGGCGCCGCCGATCCACGGCCGCTGGATCACGAACGCCATCGGGTCGGCGCTCGGGCCGAGCAGCTCGCGCTTGGTCTCGGCGTCCAGCGGGATGGCCTGCGCGACGTGGCGCAGCGGCAGCACCGCGTCGTCCACCCGCAGCTCGGCCTCGTCCACGGTGATCCGGATCCGGCCGAGCCACCACAGGCCGTACCCGGTCGCCGGCAGCACCACCAGGTAGGCCACCCAGCCGCGCGGGCCGGGCGCACCCAGCCCGACCTGCGCCGCGAGCACGGCGGCGACCAGCAGGCCGGGCACCCACAGCCACCACGGCGTGGACAGGCGCTCCGTGTGACGGGGCACAGGCCGTGCCGCGCCGCCCCCTGTCGCCGTTGTGCCTGAGGACGCCATACCGCTGCCTGGATGTTTCACGACATCGAGGGTAGGACCCGCCGGGTCCACCGGGCGCGGCAGGATAGAGGCAAGAGACGCAGCTCCCGCCGTGAGCGCGCGTGAGGTACTTCCCCCGGAGGTCTGACCGTTGTATCCCCCTGCGACCCCGCCCGTCGTGGTGCCGATCCGCCGGCTCGACCCCGACCTGCCGCCGCCGTCGTACGCCCATCCGGGGGACGCCGGCGCCGACCTGTACGCGGCCGAGGAGGCCGCGATCCCGCCCGGCGAGCGCCGCCTGATCCGCACCGGCGTGGCCATCGCCCTGCCGGACGGATTCGTGGGACTCGTCCACCCGAGGTCGGGTCTGGCCGCGAAAATGGGGGTGACCGTGCTGAACGCTCCCGGCACCGTGGACGCGGGCTACCGGGGCGAGATCCTGGTCCAGCTGGTCAACCACGACCGGACGACGACCGCCAAGATCTCGCGGGGCGACCGCATCGCGCAACTTGTCGTGCAACGGGTGGAGCGGGCACACTTCCACGACGTCGCCGAACTGCCGGACTCCGCACGGGGCACCGGCGGCCACGGCTCGACGGGGAAATGAGGAGGAACAGTGATCTTCTCGCGACGACGTGCGGCCACCGGGCGGCACGCCAAGGCGGAGGAGCCGCGCTTCGAGGACGCGCGCGCCGCGCGGCGTGCCGCGCTGCTGGGCGAGGACTACGAGCCCGAGCAGCGGTCTGAGGCGCCCGCCGCCAACGGCATGAACGGGTCCTCCCGCCCCCGCTCGATCTTCGGCGACGACGGCCCGTACGACGTCTCGGAGGCGCCCGACGCGCCCCGCCTGGACCTGGGCAGCCTGCTGCTGCCCGCGGTCGAGGGCGTCGAGATCCGGGTGCAGGCCGGCGACCAGGGCGTGATCCAGCAGATCGCGCTCGTGGCCGGCCCCAACGCCCTGCAGCTCGGCGTGTTCGCCGCGCCGCGCACCGAGGGCATCTGGGACGAGGTGCGCGAGGAGATCCGCAAGTCGCTGTTCGCCGACGGCGTGGGCGCCCAGGACGTCCCGGGCCGCTGGGGCACCGAGCTGCGGGCCCGGCTGCGCACCCCGGACGGCTTCAACGACCTGCGCTTCATCGGCGTCGACGGGCCGCGCTGGATGGTCCGCGCCGTGTTCCAGGGCCCGGCGGCCGTCGACCTGAGCGAGGCCGGCCCGCTGGAGCAGATCCTGACCGGTCTGGCCGTACGCCGCGACGACAGCGCCCGGCCGGTCCGCGAGGCCCTGCCGCTGCGCCTGCCGCCGGACATGGCCCAGCGGGCCGAGGCCGAGCGCGCCGCCATCGCCGCGGCCGAGCAGGCCGAGCAGCAGCCCGCCCCGCAGCCGCCCGCCGAGCAGTACGGCGCCGACCCGTAC
This sequence comes from Catellatospora sp. NPDC049609, assembly GCF_040675365.1. Classification (NCBI taxonomy): domain Bacteria; kingdom Bacillati; phylum Actinomycetota; class Actinomycetes; order Micromonosporales; family Micromonosporaceae; genus Catellatospora; species Catellatospora sp. NPDC049609. The sequence goes on from NZ_JBFAOU010000060.1 coordinate 40,779, forward strand.
GGCCGCACGGACCTGGTGCCCGGCCGGGTGCCGCCGCCGCCCGCGCCGACCCCGTTCGGCACGATGACCCCGTCCGGCTCCACCGGCTCCGGCGCACCCGCCGCGGGCGACGTGCCGCGACGCAAGCCCTCCCCGCGCCCGCGCCGGGACTGACCTGCGGGAACATCGCCCGTCCCGGCGCGCCGCCACGCATGCGGCGCACGGGGCGGGCGCCGTGTTCCACCCGGGGGCGGTCCCGCAGCGGGGCACCCCGAAGTACGCTGACAGTTACGCGCCGACCGGGGACCTCGCCCCGGCGGGCAGGGATGAGAGAGTCAGGTCATGTCGACCGACCAAGCGCGATCACGGGCCAAGGGGCTGCGTGGGATGCTCCACCGCCTCACCGCCACCGACCAGGAGCTGGAGTCGGAGGAGCTGCGCCGCGACACTGAGCTCGCCGGCTGCGTCTGTGCCGACACCGTGCATCGCGGGGAGCTCGTCAACGTCAGCGGCCGCCTCCGCACGGTCGTCTACACCCCGCGGACGAACCTGCCGACCCTGGAAGCCGACCTCTACGACGGCACCGACCTGATCACACTGGTCTTCCTGGGCCGCCGCCACATCAACGGCATCGAACCCGGCCGCGGCCTCACCGTCCGGGGCAGGGTCGCCGTCCGCGACGGCCGCAAGGTCATCTACAACCCGTACTACGAGCTGGAAGCGGCCGCGTGACAGACCGCGGACCGACGATCGGCGTGCGTCCGCCGCGCGCCGCCTACAAGCGTGGCGAGGAGCTGGCATGACCGAGCGCACCGAGCGCGGTGTCGAGACCGCCGACCCGGACGAGCTGCCCCCGTTCGCCGAACAGATGGCGCAGCAGCTGGGCGGCCTGCGGGGGATGACCGAGGCCGCCGTGCCGGTGATCGTCTTCGTGCTCACCAACATCCTGCTCGGCCTGCGGTTCCCGGCCGAGGAGTCGCGCACCGCGCTGCAGTGGGCGATCATCGCGTCGGCGACGGTGGCCGTGGGTGTCGCGATCCTGCGCCTCGCCCAGCGCCGGCCGGTGCGGTTCGCGATCAACGGACTGTTCGGCATCGCCCTGGGCGCCTGGCTGGCCTGGGACTCCGGCAAGGAGGTCGACTTCTACCTGCCGGGCATCTGGATCACCATCGGGCAGATCGTGGTGCTCGTCGGGTCGATCATGGTGCGTCACCCGGCGGTCGGCTGGTTCTGGTCGGTCGTCGCCAACGGCGGTCGCAACGACTGGCGTGAGGACAACCGGCTGGTCCGGGTGTTCGCCCAGCTCACGGCGCTGTGGGCGGTGGTGTTCGCGATCAAGGTGGTGGTACAGGGCGGCCTGTGGATGGCCGAGCAGGGCACCGCGCTGGGCATCGCCCGCATCGTCATGGGTACGCCGCTGTTCGCCCTGCTCCTGGTGATCACGTTCAGCGTGGTCCGCCGGGTCCGGCGCGAGCAGGCCGCCAGCCCCGCCTGACCCACTCCGCTCCACCAGCCGCGCCGCGCCGCCCACCCGGGCCGCGCGGCGCGCTCGTGTCCAGGGCCCTGCGCGCCGCGCCCCGTTCTTTGTCGACGTTGGCCTATCTGGATGACTTTTCTGTGATCGAAGTCATCCAGATAGGGCCACGTGTATTGAAAACGCGGCGCGGGCCCCGTCGGGGGGGGTCACCCGCAGGGC
>NZ_JBFAOU010000061.1:0-42260 GCF_040675365.1 Catellatospora sp. NPDC049609
CAACCCGACGCTCTCCCTACCGGCCGTCCCGCGCGCCGAACCGACCGGGGCAGCGCCACCGCCGAACTGCCGGTGGCGCTGCCCGCCGTCGGCATCGCGCGGGACGGTCGCGGCCCCTGACCAGCGACGGCGATCTTCGCCGTTGACCGGGGGAGGGGCGGTCGCGATACTGCGCGGATGCAGATCCACCGCGAGGACCTCGTCGAGGTGACGTGGATGTGGGACCGCGCGGGGTTCCGCCGGGTCGCCTGGCAGGAGCGGTCGTCGTACAACCGGTTCTACGGGATCGTCGTCACGGTGAGCCTCACCGTCGCGGCCTGGATGTTCCACCTGTGGGCGCAGGACGGCGGCACGTTCCCGTTCGGCGCGGTGTGGATCACCGCCATCGCGCTCGCGCTGACGGCGCGGGTCGCGCTGACCGGCTGGGCGTGGCTCAAGATCACCCCTGATCTCTGGTACACGCGGCTGACGGTGCGCATCGACGCGAGCGGCGTCCGGCTGACCTCGGCCGGTTCCGAGCACTTCTACCGGTGGTCGGCGCTCGGGCCGGTGGTCCGCCACGAAGACTGGATCTTCAACGCCGCCGGGATGGGCATGGTCCGGGTGCCGCGCAACGCGATCTCGCCCGCCGACGACGCGGCGATCGCGGTGGTCGTCGACCGGTACGCGCACCTGGTCGGGCGCCCCGAGGACATGCCGCCCCCGGCGGGGGTCTGACCATGCGACTGGAGACCGCGCGGCTGGTCGTCCGGGAGTGGACGTATAGCCCGGCCGACCTGGACCGCAACTACGACACCTACCGGCGCGAGGAGGTCACGCGCTGGCTCGGCGTGCCCACCCCGCTGGCCAACCCGGCCCAGTCCACGCTGCTGATCGACCGGCGCCGCGAGTACTACGCGGCGAACCCGGGCTACGGGGTGTGGGCCGTCGAGGTGCGCGCGTCCGGGCTGATCGCCGGGTCTGTGCTGCTCAAGCCGATGCCGGAGCCGGCCGACGGGCCGGGGCGGGGCGAGGTCGAGATCGGCTGGCACTTCCACCCCGACTGCTGGGGGCACGGGTACGCGACCGAGGCGGCGCGCGCCGTGCTCGCGTACGGCTGGTCGCTGGGCCTGACCGAGATCCACGCCATCGCGCGCCCGGACAACGCGCCGTCGCTGGCGGTGATGCGCCGCCTCGGCATGACCCCGCTCGGCCGCACCGGCCGCTGGTACGGCATGGAGGCCGAGCACTACCTGATCACGAAGGAGGCGTCGGCGTGACCGACGAGGTGCGTTTCGCGTTCACCCCCACCCGGCAGCACTGGCTGCCCGCAACCGCGACGGCCTGAGCCGGATTCGCCGGACGGCGGGCCGCGGCTCGGTGGGGAAACTTTTTCATCCGGTCTGTCCGGATCACGACACCTGCCGCCGCACGGAATGCGCCGTTAGGCTGGTGTCGGCAGAATCGCCCGCGGAAGGGGGTGGAGGCGCGATGGCGGCACCGGCGAGAACACGGCAGCTGCACACCATAGAGGACATGGCGGAGGTCGAGGAGTGGACGGCCGAGCTGGCGCTGCGGCTTCTCCCCGAGACGAACGGCCCCACGGTCGAGGTCTTCTGCGGGAGTGTCATCGTGTCCCCTCACGCCGACATGGATCACCAGGCGGTCATGCGTGAGCTGGTCTACCGGCTGCATCGCGCGGCCCGCGGGATCGGCTGCTGGGCATACCCGGAGAGCAACCTCATCTCGGGTGACGACCTGTTCATCCCGGACTTCGGCGTCTTCCGGAAGTCCGGTGGCGGCAGGGTGGCGATGGACATCGCGGACGCGCTGCTGCTCGGGGAGATCGTCTCGCCGGGCAACCGGCGCAAGGACGTCATCGACCGGCCCAAGCAGTACGCCGCCGCGCAGGTGCCCTGGTTCATGCGGGTCGAGTGCCGCGACCGCATCCCCGTGGTGGCGCTGCACCAGCTCGTCGAGGGGGACCACCAGCCCGTCGCGGCCGCCGCCGCGGGCACCCGGTTCGTGATGCGCGAGCCGTTCGCGTTCGAGATCGATCCGGCCGACCTGCTCGACGAGTAGCCCGCTCAGCGGGCGTCCAGGCGGCTCGGCGAGAATGGGACGATGATCCCCCGCGAGATTGTCCTGCTCGGCTCCACCGGATCGATCGGCACCCAGGCCATCGACATCGTGCGCCGCAACCCGGACCGGTTCCGCGTGGTCGCGCTGGGCGCGGGCGGCGGCAACGTGGCGCTGCTCGCGCAGCAGGCGCTGGAGCTGGGCGTCGAGGCGGTCGGGGTGGCCCGGGCCAGCACCGCGCAGGACCTGCAGCTGGCGTTCTACGCCGAGGCGCAGCGGCGCGGCTGGTCGTCGGGCGAGTTCAAGCTGCCGAAGATCCTGGCCGGGCCGCAGGCGATGACCGAGCTGGCCCAGTGGCCCGCCGACATCGTGCTCAACGGCGTGGTGGGCTCGCTGGGTCTGGCGCCGACGCTGGCCGCCCTCAAGGCGGGGCGCATCCTGGCGCTGGCCAACAAGGAGTCGCTGGTCGCCGGCGGCCCGCTGGTGCGCGCGGTGGCCGCGCCGGGGCAGATCGTGCCGGTGGACAGCGAGCACTCCGCGCTGGCGCAGTGCCTGCGCAGCGGCTCGCGGGCCGAGGTGCGCAAGCTGATCCTGACCGCGAGCGGGGGCGCGTTTCGCGGCCGCCGCCGCGAGGAGCTGGGCCAGGTCACCGTCGAGGAGGCGCTCAAGCACCCGACCTGGGACATGGGCCCGGTCGTGACGATCAACTCGGCCACCCTGGTGAACAAGGGCCTGGAGGTGATCGAGGCGCACGAGCTGTTCGGGGTGGCGTACGACGACATCGAGGTGATGGTGCACCCGCAGTCGGTGCTGCACTCGCTGGTCGAGTTCACCGACGGCTCGACGCTGGCCCAGGCGAGCCCGCCGGACATGCGGCTGCCCATCGCGCTGGCGCTGGGCTGGCCGGACCGGGTGCCCGCGGCGGCGGCGCCGGTGGACTGGACGCTGGCGCACAACTGGGAGCTGCGGCCGCTGGACGTCGAGGCGTTCCCGGCGGTGGAGCTGGCCAAGGCGGCGGGGCGGGCCGGGCGCTGCCGGCCGGCGATCTACAACGCGGCCAACGAGGAGTGTGTGGCGGCTTTCACAGCCGGGCGGCTGCCCTTCCTGGCCATCGTCGACACCGTGGCGGAGATCCTCGAGGGTGCGCCGGACTATGACGAACCGGGTACCGTCGAGGACGTGCTCGCCGCGGAGCACTGGGCGCGCACGCGTACCCATGAACTGATCAAGGAGAAGAGCGCCTGATGACTGCGTTGGGCATCGTTCTGTTCGCGCTCGTGATCCTGATCTCGGTCAGCCTGCACGAAGCCGGGCACATGGGCACCGCGAAGGCCTTCGGCATGCGGGTCACCCGCTACTTCGTCGGCTTCGGCCCGACCCTGTGGTCGTTCCGCCGCGGCGAGACCGAGTACGGCGTGAAGGGCATCCCGCTCGGCGGCTTCGTCAAGATCGTCGGCATGACGCCGCAGGACGAGGACGCCGACGACCCGAAGGCGATGTGGCGCTTCCCGGTGTGGAAGCGCTCGGTCGTGATGTCCGCGGGCTCGATCGTGCACTTCATCCTGGCCGGCGTGGCCATCTGGCTGCTCGCGATCTTCTCCGGCCTGCCCAACCCGGCCCTGCCGAACGGCCCCGAGTCGCAGCCCGCGGTGCTGGCGGTGCAGCCCTGCGTGGTCAAGACCCTGCCGCTGCGCGAGTGCGCCGCGGGCGACCCGGCCAGCCCGGCCTCGCAGGCCGGGCTGCGCGACGGCGACAAGCTGGTCGCCGTCAACGGCAAGCCGGTGGCGACCTGGGGCGAGGCGATCGAGCAGATCCGCCCGCTGACGGTGGGCCAGACCGCCGCGATGACGGTCGAGCGCGACGGCGGGCAGCAGACCGTGCAGATCGCCCCGGCCGAGGTCGAGCGTCAGATGACCGACGGCAGCACGCGCAAGGTCGCCGCGATCGGCGTCGGGCTCACCTCGACGATCCCGTACACGGTCACCTACGGCCCCGGCGAGGCCGTCGTCGCCAGCGCGAAGTACGCGGGCTCCATGGTCACCGCCACGTTCGAGGCGCTCAAGCAGTTCCCGCAGCGCATCCCGGCGCTGTTCTCGGCCATCGGCGGCGCGGAGCGCGACCCGAACACCCCGATCAGCGTGGTCGGCATCAGCATCCTGGGCGGCGAGGCGGTCGAGCGCGGCGCGTGGGACATGTTCACCGCGCTGTTCATCGGGTTCAACCTGTTCGTGGGAATCTTCAACCTGCTCCCGCTGCTTCCCCTGGACGGGGGACACCTGTTCATCGCGTGGTTCGAGAAGATTCGTTCATGGGTCTACGCTCGTCTTCGCAAGCCCGACCCGGGCCGGGTCGACTACTTCAAGCTGATGCCGCTGACCTATACGGTCATCCTCATCTTCGGTGCGTTCACCCTGCTGACCGTCACCGCGGACCTCGTCAACCCCATCTCGATCTACAAGTGAGTGTGCTGTGACTGCGATCAACCTTGGTATGCCGGCCGCTCCCCCCGCGCCGCTCGCGCCGCGTCGCAAGAGCCGGCAGATCATGGTCGGCAGCGTGCCGGTCGGCGGCGGAGCGCCGGTCAGCGTGCAGTCGATGACGACGACGCTGACCTCGGACGTCAACTCGACCCTGCAGCAGATCGCGGAGCTGACCGCGTCCGGCTGCCAGATCGTGCGGGTGGCGGTGCCCTCGCAGGACGACGTCGAGGCGCTGCCCGCAATCGCCCGCAAGTCGCCGATCCCGGTGATCGCCGACATCCACTTCCAGCCGAAGTACGTGTTCGCGGCGATCGACGCCGGGTGCGCGGCGGTGCGGGTCAACCCGGGCAACATCCGGCAGTTCGACGACAAGGTCAAGGAGATCGCCGCGGCGGCGTCGGCGGCCGGCGTGCCGATCCGCATCGGCGTCAACGCGGGCTCGCTGGACAAGCGCCTGCTGGAGAAGTACGGCAAGCCCACCGCCGAGGCGCTGGTCGAGTCGGCGCTGTGGGAGTGCTCGCTGTTCGAGGAGCACGGCTTCCGCGACATCAAGATCAGCGTCAAGCACAACGACCCGGTCGTCATGATCAAGGCGTACCGGCAGCTCGCGCAGCAGTGCGACTACCCGCTGCACCTCGGCGTGACCGAGGCGGGCCCGGCGTTCCAGGGCACCGTGAAGTCGTCGGTGGCGTTCGGCGCGCTGCTGGCCGAGGGCATCGGTGACACCATCCGCGTGTCGCTGTCCGCCCCGCCGGTCGAGGAGATCAAGGTGGGTACGGCGATCCTGGAGGCCCTCGGCCTGAAGGAGCGCGGCCTGGAGATCGTGTCCTGCCCGTCCTGCGGCCGCGCCCAGGTCGACGTCTACACCCTCGCCGAGCAGGTCACCGCGGCCCTGGAGGGCTTCCCGGCACCGCTGCGCGTGGCCGTCATGGGCTGCGTCGTCAACGGCCCCGGCGAGGCGCGCGAGGCCGACCTCGGCGTCGCGTCCGGCAACGGCAAGGGCCAGATCTTCGTCAAGGGCCAGGTCATCAAGACCGTCCCCGAGTCGCTGATCGTGGAGACCCTGGTCGAGGAGGCCATGAAGATCGCCGCCGACCTGGGCATCGACGTCCTCGGCGAGGGCGAGCCGGCCACCCCCGTCGTCACGGTGCACTGACCCCGTCGTCACCCGCGAGGGCCCCGTTCCCCTGGGAACGGGGCCCTCGCTCGTCTGCGCCACGCCCGGCGCCGGGCGCCGTGATCGCGACGATCTTGCGTGAACTGTTGCCCATCTGTCCGGCAGGTGCGTGTCGTCCCCACCGTACGCGCAAGATCGTCTGGATCATGGGGGTCACTCGGCGAGGATGGTGTAGAGCTTGCGCTTGGTGTCCTGGAGGGTGGCCAGGGCCTTGGCGCGCTGGGCGGGGGTGCCGGTCATGGCGACCTGGCGCAGCGCGTGCATGATGGCGAAGCTCGCCTCGCGGAACTCCTGGGACTGGGCGACGTGGTCGGCGTCGAAGTCCTGCCACGGCCTGCCCTGGCCGGCGTCGGTCGCCTGGGTCGCCTGCTCGCGGCCCGCCTCGGTGAGGGTGAAGCGCTTGCGGCCGTCGGCCTCCTCGCTGACGATCAGGCCCTCGTCCTCCAGCAGCTGGAGCGTCGGGTAGATCGATCCGGGGCTCGGGCGCCAGACGCCGCCCGTGCGGGCCTCCAGCTCGGAGATCATCTCGTAGCCGTGCATCGGGCGCTCCAGGAGCAGCCCGAGCACCGCCGCGCGGGTGTTGCCGCGCCGGCCCCGGCCCCGGCCGTGCCCGCGGCCGAAGCCGGGGCCGCCGCCGCCGAACGGGGGCCGCATGGGGCCGAAGGCGAACAGGCGCGGGTCGTGCCCGCCGCGGCCGTGGTGTCCGTGTGCGTGCTCGTGCAGGTCGTGTCCGTGGTGTCGGCGGAACATCTCGTCGTCCTCTTCTCTGCGACGTCCGTGGGCGATCGGTGCGGCCGCGGACTCTCGTCGATTGTCGCTGTGCTGTCGGCGATACGTTAACGATATATCGGCAATGTGTCGCCGACAACCTCTCTTTCCGGGGTACCACTGGCGGGCGGCGCGGATCTCATTAGGCTGTTGTCATGCTCACCCTCCCGGTGCGGCAGCTGGCCGAAGCTGACCGCGCGGCAGTGGAACGCCTCCTCGCGGCGTACCCGATCGCAGCGGCGCAGGTGGCTGAGCGGGTGGCCCTGCGCGGGCTGGGCTGGCGCGCCGACGGCCGCCTCTACGGCTACGGCAACCGCCGCCACCCGGAGGCAGTGCTGTGGTCCGGCGGGCAGGTGTCGCCGGTCGGCGCCGGTGCCGAGGCTGTGGCCGCGTTCGCCGAGATGGTGTCGGGGCAGCCCCGCGTGTGCGCGTCCCTGGTCGGCGAGGCGGAAGCGGTGCTGGGCCTGTGGGACCTGCTGCGCCCCGCCTGGGGTCCGGAGCGGACGGTGCGCCCTGACCAGCCGCTGATGGTGGTGGACAACCCGCCGGCCGTGACCGCCGACCCGCTGGTGCGCCAGGTCCGCCCGGACGAGGTCGACCTCGTCTTCCCGGCCTCCGTGGCGATGTACACCGAGGAGGTCGGCGTCTCGCCGTGCGGCGACGACGGCGGGCGCGGCTACCGCGGGCGCGTGGCGGAGCTGGTCAAGGCCGGACGTTCGTACGCCCGGATCGTCGATGGCACGGTGGTGTTCAAGGCGGAGCTGGCCGTGGTCACTCGGCACACCGCGCAGATCCAGGGCGTCTGGGTCGACCCGTCCTGGCGGGGGCGCGGCTACGCGACGTCCGGGATGGCGGCCGTGGTGCGCGACGCGCTGCGCCGGGTCGCGCCGACGGTGAGCCTGTACGTCAACGACTTCAACGGCCCGGCCCGCCGTGTCTACCAGCGGCTGGGATTCCGCCAGGTCGGCACGTTCGCCACCGTCCTGTTCTGACACGCCGCCGGAGCCGGGCGCGCCACGCCGTGGTCATGACCATTTTCGTGACTTCCTGCACCTAGCTAACTACGTTACGTAACGATTGGTGCTGACCAGATGTTGCGGGCCGGCGAGGTGAAGACCCCGATGGGGCGGATCGTAAAACAGCTCTCTGATACCACCACCAAGTACTACTGGTACCCCGGAGAGAAGCAGGAGTGGATCCGCGCCGTGGTGGCCGTCGGCTCCGGCGGCGCCGCCGCCGCGCTGCTGATGCTGCTGACGCGCAACACCCTGGCCGCCGTCGTGATCGGCTGCTCGGTGACCCTCGCGGTGTCCGGCTTCAACTTCGGCCGCCGCGACGCCAAGGCGCTGGCCGGATTCCCCAACCTCAGCGACAAGGCCGCCCGCCGCGCCGCCGTCGCGCACAGCGGACGCGCCGCCTGGCGGGCGAGCGCGCACGGCGTGGGCGGCGCGGTCGCCGCGATCGTGGTGCTCAACCTCGCGCACCGGGGCTGGGTCGCGGACTGGCTGCTGCCGGTCGTGCCCGCCGTCGTCGGCGCGCTGGCCCACCAGACCGGCATGATCTGGGCGCAGCTCGCCAGCACGGTCGCCACCACCGGCCCCGCCGCCCCCGCCCCCGCCGCAACCCCCAAACCCACCACCGACTGACCCTGTCTCCCCGCGAACGGCGCACTTCCGCGGCTCGCGGGCAGGCATGATCGCGAGTTTCGGTCGAGTCGTGAGGTCGGACCGCAGCTTCCGACCGACGGCGGCGATCTTGCGGGTGGCCCGGTGGGCCGGGTCAGCGGCGGAGGGCGTCGAGGGCGCGGGAGGTGGTCCAGTCGCGGTTGGCGGCGGGCGGGCCGAAGCGGTCCGGGAGCAGGGCGTCCAGCTCCCAGCTCGGGGTGCCGGCGGTGATCCACTCGGCGAGGTGGCGGCCGACGCCGCCCGCCAGCGCCATGCCGTGCAGGCCGAACCCGGCCGCGATCCACAGGCCGGGCAGCGTGGAGCGGCCCGCGAGCGGGGCGCCGTCGGGCGTGAACGCCTCCACCCCGTGCATGATCTTCACGAGCTTGGCCCGTTTCAGCTCGGGCATGCGCTCGCCGGCGAGCTGCCACAGCGGGGCGAACGCCGCGTCGTCGGGCGCGGCCAGCTCACGGGCCTTGGCCAGCGGCTCGGCGTCGCCGGTGGGCCAGGCCGCCAGCGGGTCCGGCCGGCTGCCGCCGACGATCACGGCGCCGTTGGCGGCGCGCAGGTAGAGCGACTGCTCGGGGACGCGGCAGGTGGGCGTGGTGTCCGGGTCGAGCGCGGGGTGCAGCACCTCGCTGACGCCGTACTGGTGCAGGACGGGGACGACGGGGACGACGACCCCGGCCAGCGCGCCGATCGCGCCCGCCGCCGCGCCTGCCGCGTTGATCACGACCGGGGTCTCGATGACGCCGTCGCTGGTGTGCACGGCGCGCACCCGGCCGCCGGTGGTGTCGATGCCGGTCACGCGTACGCCGGTGCGGATGCTGACGTCGTGCGCGGCCGCCCCGGCGACCAGCGCGTTGACGAAGTCCTTGGGGCGGACGAAGCCCTCGCCGGGCAGCCACGCGGCGGCCTGCACGTCACTGAGGTCGAGCCGGGGGGCCAGGCCCATGGTGGCCGACGCGCCGCGCAGCTCCAGCGGGACGCCCAGCTCGTCGGCGCGGCGGGCGAGCCGGCGCAGCTCGTCGACGTGGGTGTGGCTGAGCGCGAGCCGCAGGCCGCCGACCGGGCGCCAGCCGGGGTCGTGGCCGGTCTCGGCGCGCAGCATCGCGGCCAGCGCGGGCAGGTAGCCGGCCAGCCGGGCGTGCCAGGCGGGCCCGTCCGGGCCGCGCATCGCGGTCACGAAACCGGCCGTGTGCCAGGTCGTGCCGTCCATGAGCTCGTGCTGTTCGAGCAGCACCGTGTCGCGCCACCCGGCCCGGCCGAGGTGGTATGCCAGCGAGCAGCCGACCACGCCGCCCCCGATGATCACCGCCCGCGCACTCGCTCCCATTCGGTCAGTCGTACCCGCTGCCAACGCCGAACGGAAGGGGTCCGTCACAACTTTGCGCCGCGACCCGCCGGGAGCAGCGAGCCATGCGAGTTTGTTGACGCGGGTGTGCCGTGGCGGTAGACCTTGTGGACATGTGGTCGGTGGAGCGCCTGCGCGCGATGGTGGAGGCGGGCGACATCGACACCGTGTTGCTGGCCATGACGGACATGCAGGGCCGCCTGCAGGGCAAGCGGCTGCACGCGGCGTACTTCCTCGACGAGGTGGTCGGCCACGGCAGCGAGGCCTGCAACTACCTGCTCGCGGTGGACGTCGAGATGACCCCGGTGGACGGGTACGCCGTCTCCGGCTGGAACCAGGGCTACGGCGACTTCGTGCTGCGCCCCGACCTGGACACGCTGCGCCCGGTGCCGTGGCTGCCCGGCACGGTGCTGGTGCTGGCCGACGTGCTGTGGCACGACGGCGGCCCGGTGGTGCAGTCGCCGCGCCAGATCCTGCGCCGCCAGCTCGACCGGCTCGCCGAGCGCGGGCTCACCGCATACGTCGGCACCGAGCTGGAGTTCGTGGTCTACCAGGACACCTTCGAGCAGGCGGCGGCCCGGCGCTACCAGGGGCTGACCCCGGCCAACGGGTACAACGTGGACTACTCGCTGCTGGGCACGACGCGGGTGGAGCCGCTGCTGCGGGCGATCCGGCTGGGCATGGCCGGGGCGGGGCTGGCCCCGGAGAGCGCCAAGGGCGAGTGCAACCTGGGCCAGCACGAGATCGCCTTCCGGTACGCCGGGGCGCTGAAGACGGCCGACCAGCACGCGATCTACAAGCACGGGGCCAAGGAGATCGCCGCCCAGCAGGGCATGTCGCTGACCTTCATGGCCAAGCCGAACCAGCGCGAGGGCAACTCGTGCCACATCCACTTCTCGCTGCGCGACGCCGACGGGCGGCCGGTGATGGCCGACGGCGACCGGCTGAGCCCGCTGGGCGAGCAGGTGCTGGCCGGGCTGCTGGCCACCACGGTCGACCTGAGCGTGCTGTACGCGCCGAACATCAACTCGTACAAGCGCTACCAGGCGGGCTCGTTCGCGCCGACGGCGCTGCGCTGGGGCCGCGACAACCGCACCTGCGCGCTGCGCCTGGTGGGTCACGACAGCTCGCTGCGGGTGGAGCACCGCGCGCCGGGCGGCGACGTGAACCCGTACCTGGCGGTCGCGGCGATGGTGGCCGGGGCGCTGCACGGCATCGAAAACGAGCTGCCGCTGGAGCCGCTGTTCACGGGCAACGCGTACGCGGATCCGTCGGCCGCGCGGATGCCGACGACGCTGCGCGACGCGCTGCTGCGCTGGGAGTCCTCGGCAGTGGCGCGGGAGGCGTTCGGCGACGAGGTGGTCGCGCACTACGGCCATGCCGCGCAGGTGGAGCTGGCCGCGTACGACGCCGCGGTGACCGACTGGGAGCTGGTGCGGGGGTTCGAGCGGCTGTGAAGATCATCAACCCGGTGACCGAGGAAGCGATCACCACGGTCGAGCCGGTCGACGCGGCCGGGGTCGACGCCGCCGTGACGCGCGCCGCGAAGGCCTTCGAGAGCTGGCGCAACGTCGCCCCGGGCGACCGGGCGCGGCTGCTGCGCCGCTTCGCCGCCGTGGTGGACGCCCACGTCGAGGAGCTGGCGCTGCTGGAGGTGCGCAACGCCGGGCACACCGTCGGCAACGCGCGCTGGGAGGCGGGCAACGTCCGCGACCTGCTCGACTACTACGCCGGTGCGCCGGAGCGGCTGTGCGGGCGGCAGATCCCCGTCGCGGGCGGGGTGGACGTCACGTTCCACGAGCCGCTCGGGGTGGTCGGCGTGATCGTGCCGTGGAACTTCCCGATGCCGATCGCGGCCTGGGGCTTCGCGCCCGCGCTCGCCGCCGGCAACACGGTGGTCGTGAAACCGGCCGAGACCACGCCGCTGACCGCGCTGCGCCTGGCCGAGCTGGCGCTGGAGGCGGGCCTGCCCGAGGGCGTGCTGACCGTGCTGCCGGGCCACGGCGAGGTCACCGGCCACGCCCTGGTGACCCATCCGGGGGTACGCAAGATCTGCTTCACCGGGTCGGTGGAGGTGGGCCGCCAGATCATGGCGGCGTGCGCGGCCGACCTGACCCGCGTCACGCTCGAACTCGGCGGCAAGAGCGCCACGCTGCTGTTCGCCGACGCCGACCTGGACAAGGCCGCCACAGCGCTGCCCGGGGCGGTCTTCGACAACGCCGGGCAGGACTGCTGCGCCCGCTCCCGCCTGCTGGTCCAGCGCGAGGTGTACGACGACTTCCTGGCGCTGCTGGAGCCGCGGGTGGCGGCGTGGCGCTGCGGCGACCCGATGGACCCGGCCACCGGCATGGGCCCGCTGATCTCCGCCGACCAGCGCGCCCGGGTCACGGGCTACGTGGACGGCGCGGACGTGCTCATGCGCGGCGGCGCGCCGGACGGCCCCGGCTACTGGCACCCGGCGACCGTGCTCGCCGCGCGCGACACCGCCGAGCCGCACTGGCGCGAGGAGGTGTTCGGGCCGGTGCTGTCGGTGCTGCCGTTCGACACCGAGGACGAGGCGCTGCGGTTGGCCAACGACACCGAGTACGGGCTGTCCGGGTCGATCTGGACCCGCGACATCGGCCGGGCGCTGCGGCTGGCCCGCGGCGTGGAGGCGGGCGTGCTCAGCGTCAACTCGCACAGCTCGGTGCGCTACTGGACCCCGTTCGGCGGGGCCAAGCAGTCCGGTCTGGGGCGTGAGCTGGGCCCGGACGCCCCGCTCGCGTTCACCGAGACCAAGAACGTCTTCATCTCCACGGAGTGACTTCGCGCGGATCCCGCGCGGGGTGGTCGTCAGGTCCGGCACGCTGTCCTCACGGGCCGCGGGTCGCGCCGGGCGCCGTCAACCGAAAGGGCAGGCACAGGCAGCATGAAGCGGTTGCAGGACCGGGTGGCGGTCATCAGCGGGGCGGCCAGCGGCATCGGCGCGGCCACGGCGCGGCGGTTCGCCGCCGAGGGCGCGTACGTCGTGGCCGTCGACCTCGCCGAGCAGGCGGGCAAGCAGCTCGCCGACGAGGTGGGCGGCGAGTTCGTGCAGTGCGACGTCGCCGACGAGACGCAGGTGCGCGAGCTGTTCGACGGCGTCGCGGCCCGGCACGGGCGCGTCGACGTCGCGTTCAACAACGCGGGCATCTCCCCGCCCGACGACGACTCGATCCTGGACACCGGGCTGGACGCCTGGGAGCGGGTGCTGCGGGTCAACACCACCAGCGTCTACCTGTGCTGCAAGTACGCGCTGCCGCACATGCTGGCCCAGGGCAGGGGCTCGATCATCAACACGGCCAGCTTCGTGGCGCTGATGGGCGCCGCGACGAGCCAGATCGCCTACACCGCCAGCAAGGGCGGGGTGCTGGCGATGAGCCGCGAGCTGGGCGTGCAGTTCGCCCGCCAGGGGGTGCGCGTCAACGCGCTGTGCCCCGGACCGGTCGCCACCCCGCTGCTGATGGAGCTGTTCGCGAAGGATCCGGAGCGGGCGGCTCGCCGACTCGTCCATGTGCCGATGGGCCGGTTCGCCGAGCCACAGGAGATCGCCGCGGCGGTAGCGTTTCTCGCCAGCGACGACTCCTCATTCATCACCGCCTCGCAGTTCGTTGTGGACGGAGGCATTACCGGGGCCTATGTGACGCCGTTGTGAGCGATGTGACCAGACCGTTGATCGGTATCACCACCTACGTCGAGTCCGCCCGATACAGCGTCCACGACACCGTCGCCGCGGTGCTGCCCTGGGCGTACGTGGAGCAGGTGAGCCGGGCCGGCGGCCGGCCGGTGCTGATCCCGCCGCAGCCCGACGGCGGCGTCGAGGTGCTCGACGGGCTCGACGGGCTGATCGTGGCGGGCGGCGCCGACGTGGAGCCCGCCCGCTACGGCGAGGCGCCCCACCCGACGGTCTACACCAGCCCGCAGCGCGACGCGGGCGAGCTGCCGCTGGTGCGCATCGCGCTCAAGACAGGCCTGCCGCTGCTCGGGATCTGCCGGGGCATGCAGGTGATGGCGGTGGCCAGCGGCGGGCGGCTGCACCAGCACCTGCCCGAGGCGGTCGGCCACGGCGGCCACAGCACCCCCGGCGTGGTCAAGGTGTACGCCGAGCACGGCGTGCGCTTCGCCACCGGCTCGCGCTGCCGCGAGCTCTACGGGGCCGAGGCGCTGGTGAACTCGTACCACCACCAGGGGGTCAAGGACCCGGGACGGCTCGTGCCCACCGGCTGGTGCACCACCGACAACCTGATCGAGGCGGTCGAGCACCCCGACCACCCGTTCGCGGTCGGCGTGCAGTGGCACCCGGAGGACATGGCGGCCAACGGCCTGTTCCAGGCCCTGGTCGGGGCGGCCGCCCAGGTGCGCGGCGCCCGCGGCAGCAAGGCCGAGTTCTTCGCCGCCGCCTGAACCGCCTCGGGCGGCCCGTTTTGGCATAGACGTTGGCCTATCTGGATGACTTCGATCGCGAATCCGTCATCCAGATAGGCCAACGCCTATGAAAAGCGTGGGGCGTCCCACGTGGCGGATTCCGGGGCGGCCGGCCGGGCGGGGTGGGGGTAGCGTCGCGGGCATGGGGCAGGTGTACGAGCAGATCGACGATCGGATCCGGGACTTCCTGCTGGCGCAGCGGGTGTTCTTCGTGGCCACCGCGCCGTCCGGCCCGGACGGGCACGTCAACGTGTCGCCCAAGGGCCTGACCGACTCCTTCGCGGTGCTCGGCCCGCACCGGGTGGCGTACTACGAGTACGGCGGCTCCGGCATCGAGACCATGGCGCACCTGCGCGAGAACGGCCGGATCGTGCTGATGGTGTGCGCGTTCGACGGCCCGCCCAAGATCTACCGCCTGCACGGCCGAGGCGAGGCGGTGCTCGCCGAGGACCCGCGCGCCGCGGAGCTGATCACGCACTTCCCGGCCCCGCCGCACGTCGGCCTGCGCAGCATCGTCGTGATCGATGTCACGCGGGTCTCCGACTCCTGCGGCTACGGCGTGCCGCTGATGTCGTACGAGGGCGACCGCGACCTGCTCGTCCGGTTCTGGGAGCACAAGACCCCGGAGCAGCGGGAGCACTACCGGGCCACGCGCAACGCGGCCAGCATCGACGGCGCCCCGATGTTCGCCGAGCGCTAGAGTTCAGGGCATGAACGGCCGTGCCACGCTGACCCCAGGCAAGCTCTCCCCGTGGCGGGAGGTGCCCGCCCACATCCCGCGTCCCGAGTACGTCGGCCGCAAGCAGCCCAAGCGCTGGGACGGCCCGCTCACCCAGGACGCGGAGTCGATCGAGAAGATGCGTGTCGCCGGGCGGATCGCGGCCCAGGCCGTGCAGCTCGCGGGCGAGCACTGCAAGCCGGGCGTGACCACCGACGAGATCGACCGCCTGGTGCACGAGTTCCTGCTCGACCACGACGCGTACCCGTCGACCCTGGGCTACAAGGGCTTCCCCAAGTCCTGCTGCACCAGCCTCAACGAGGTCATCTGCCACGGCATCCCGGACACGACGGTGATCGAGGACGGCGACATCATCAACGTCGACGTCACCGCGTTCAAGGACGGCGTGCACGGCGACACCGACGCCACGTTCTGCGTCGGCGAGGTCGCCGAGGAGGCCCGGCTGCTGGTCGAGCGCACCCACGAGGCGCTCATGCGGGGCATCAAGGCGGTCGCGCCGGGCCGCCCGATCAACGTGATCGGCCGGGTCATCGAGTCGTACGCCAAGCGCTTCGGCTACGGCGTGGTGCGCGACTTCGGCGGCCACGGCATCGGCCAGTCCTTCCACAGCGGACTGTTCATCCCGCACTACGACAACCCGAACGCCGACACGGTGATGGAGGTCGGCATGACCTTCACCATCGAGCCGATGATCACGCTCGGCACGATCGCGTACGAGACGTGGCAGGACCAGTGGACCGTGGTCACCAAGGACCGCCGCTGGACCGCCCAGTTCGAGCACACGCTGGTCGTCACCGAGTCGGGCGCGGACATCCTGACCCTGCCGTGAACCCGGACAAGCCCGATCCCACCATCGGCACCCACCCCGCGGCCGATGCCGATGCCGCGGCCGGTGCGGAGCGCGCCGCCCGGTCGCATGCGACCGCCGACGCCGCGCTGCCGCCCATCGACCACGAGCACGCCGACGTGTCCGGCGGGTGGCTGCGCGCGGCGGTCTTCGGGGCGATGGACGGCCTGGTCTCCAACATCGGCCTCATCGCCGGTGTGGGCGGCGCCGGGGTGAGCTCGCACACGGTCGTGCTCACCGGGGTGGCCGGCCTGGTGGCCGGGGCGATCTCGATGGCGCTGGGGGAGTACGCCAGCGTCCGGACCGCGAACGAGCAGATCGACGCCGAGATCGCCAAGGAGCGCCGCGAGCTGCGGCACAACCCGGCAGCCGAGGCGGCCGAGCTGGCCCAGCGCTGGATCGACCGCGGGATCTCCCCGGAGCTGGCCCGGCAGCTCGCCGACGACCTGCGTGCCCAGCCGGACGAGGCGCTGCGCATGCACGTGCGCGAGGAGCTGGGCATCGACCCGGACAGCAAGCCGAGCCCGTGGACTGCCGCGATCTCGTCGTTCGTCTGCTTCTCCGTCGGCGCGCTGATCCCGCTGCTGAGCTACCTCTTCGGCAGCGACTCGCTGTACGTGGCACTGTGCGTGGGCGGTGTCGGCCTGTTCGTCGTCGGTGCGCTCACGGCCAGGTTCACCCGCCGTCGCTGGTGGGCCGCGGGCCTGCGCCAGCTGCTGCTCGGCGCGGCGGCGGCCGGGGCCACGTACCTCATCGGCGCCGCCATCGGCGTCAACGCCGCCTGACCCGAAGGAAGGGCACCTTCTTGACGCCATGCGTAGCGGAGGGCGCCCTTCTCGACGTGTCCCGGCGCGGGGTGCGCCTCACCGTGCCGCGGGGCGTCAGCGGGGGATCAGGCTGAAGACGCGGATCACCCGGTTCGACGCGCGCTGCTGATACGTGGTGTACGCCGGCCAGACCTCCAGCAGCAGCTTCAGCAGCCGCTCGCGCTGCTCGCCGGTGGCCAGCTCGCCGCGCACCGGGATCTCGCGCCCGCCCAGCGTGACGACGGCGTCGGGGTTGGCGAGCAGGTTCGCCGACCAGGCGGGGTGGCTCTGCTGGCCCCAGTTCGAGCCGATCACCACGTAGTGGTCGCCGTCGCGGGCGTACGCGAGCGGCTGGGTACGGGGCAGGCCGGACTTCTTGCCCGTGGTGGTGATGATCAGCGTGGGGATGAGGCCCAGCGCGACGACGCGGCCCTTGGTCAGCTTCGCCACGGTGCGGTCGAGCGGGACGAGGACCCGGCCGGCGCGGGCGAACCAGCTGCGGTGGCCCAGGTAGCGGGCGAGGCGTCTCAGCATCGGCACAGTGTGCCGCAGGCGTCGGCGGCGCGGAAGGGCACCGCCACCGTCCAGCCGCCCGCCAGAACCTGGCCCGTATGCCGCCCCTGCCGTCCGCGCGCCGCCGGAGGCTGCTGCAGTTTCGGGGAAAGTGCAGCTTTCAGCCGCTGATTCGCGCAGTTTCCCCGAAACTGCAGACCGCCCTGAGCCCTCGCCTCACGACCGGGCCGTCCGGCGTCGGGTCTGGAGCCGGAATCCGGCACGTGCCACCGGGTGTCGCACCCTCGGCAGGCGACCCTGCTACCCGCGGCCGAGTTAAGAAGGGCACCTTCTACAACGAATAGCGTTAAGAAGGTGCCCTTCCTTTTCGTCAGAGGCGGCGTTCGATGGGGAGGCGGGAGCGGGTGAGCAGGCCTGCGCCGGCCATGGCGACCAGGGGCACGGCCAGGACGATGGCGAGGGTGTCCCAGGGCAGGGTGAGCGTCATCGGCTTCACGTCCATCAGGTCCGCCATGCGGTTGTGGTTGACCGCGGCGATCAGCGCCGCGGCGGTGCCCAGGCCCGCCAGGACGCCGAGCACGGCACCCAGGCCGGAGATGACACCGGACTGGCTCAGCGAGAGCAGGCGGCGCACCCGGGGGCTGGCGCCGACCGCGCCGAGGGTGGCGAGGTCGGGGCGGCTGTCGGCGGCGGTCAGGCCGGTGGCGACCCCGGCCGCACCCAGGGCGATGAGCGCCGCGATGACGCCCAGCACCCAGATGATCGGCTCCTCGCGGAACTGCGCACCCCGCTCGGCGGAGAGTGTCAGCCCGCCGCCGATCTCCCGTAGCCTGCCGGTCAGCTGCTCGGTCTCCTGCTCGGTCAGCACGTGGTCCAGCGAGGCGACCAGGTCGCTGGGCCGGGTCGCCAGCCCTGCCCGGCGCACCAGGTCGGGCGAGATGACGAAGGACGCGCCCATGTCGTGCCCGGTGAGCACCGCGGCGGGCACGGACACGGTCGGCAGGGCGTACGGGTCGTCCACCGGCGGGCCGTCGAGCGTCGCGAGCGCCACCTTGCCGTCCACGACGTACCGCGCGTCGTTCACCACGACGCCGCCGGCGGCCAGGACCGCCCGCGCCGCCGCCAGCTCGTCCGGCGGTGCGGTGCTGAGCGCGGCCAGGCCGCTGCCGTCGTCGACGGCGAGGTAGAACATCCAGTTGCCGCCGCGGTAGCGGCAGCGGGGATCGTCGTCGGGCATGGTCACGACGCCCTCGGTCGGAGGGTCTGCCCACCCCGGGCACCGGTGCGCCTCGGGCAGGACCAGGTCGATGCTGCACTGGCGCTTGCGCGGATCGGCCGGCTCGGGGCAGGCGACCGTCGGTATCACGTGCGGCTCGGCGCCGGGCACGGCCTCGCGAACGGCGGACGCGAGCCGGGCGAGGTCGGGCGGCGGATCGTCGGGGCCGCTCGGGAACCGCACCGCGAAGTGGCCGACCGGCAGCTGCGGGTCGTACGTCTCGTACGAGTGCCGCGCCTCGCTGCCGACGAACGCGCCGATCGCGACCGCGCCCGCGACGGCGGCCATCACCGCCGAGATCGCGGGAGCGGCCGAGCCGCGGTTGCGGGCCGTGTCGCGCAGCGCGATCCGGGGTGCCAGCGGCAGCCACCGGCCCGCCCGCGAGATCAGCCCGACCAGTGACGGGGTGAGCAGCACCAGGCCCAGCTCGCCCACGACGAGGCCGCCGAGGATCACGTTCGCCTGCGAGCCGAACGCGCCCGCGACCGCGATCACCGCGCCGGTCGCGGCCATGACCAGGCCGAGGGTGATCCAGCGCTTGCGCGAGCGCACCACGCCGCGGCGGCCGGCCAGCACGGTGACGACGGACTGCCGGGCGGCGGTGAACGCGGGCACCATCGCGGCGAGCAGGCCGGTGCCGACCGCGGTCGCGGCGATGGCGGCCTGCCCGAGGGGCAGGAAGCGCCAGCCGCCCGAGCGGGCGCCGACCAGGTGCTCCTCGATCAGCGGCCGGGCGGCGGTGGCCAGCCCGATGCCGAGCACGATGCCGCCCAGCGCGGCGGCCAGGCCGAGCACGATGCCGTCGGCGAGCACGATGCGCCGCAGGTGGCCGGGGGTGCCACCGGAAGCGGCGACCAGCGCCAGGTCGCGGCTGCGCCGCCGGGCGCCGACCGCGAAGGCCGGGCCGGCCAGCAGCACGATCTCCAGGATGATCAGGCCGATCAGCACCACGCCGAGGCTGAGCTCCTCGACGTCGGAGCTGCGGCCGTAGTGCAGGCGCGGGTCGTCCGGGGGCGGGTCGAGCACGACGGCGCGGCTGCGTACCAGCAGGCCCTTGGTGTTGAGCTGCTGGACGTCGGCCCACAGCAGCGGCGCGGGGGTGTCCACCAGCCAGTGGCTGAAGCCGCGCGCCGCGGCGGTGGTGGTGGCGGTGGGCGGCAGCACCAGCGCCTCGCTCAGGCTGTCGGGGAACTCCACCAGCGCGGTGATCCGGTACGTGCGGTCGGGCAGCACCGTGCGCACCGTGCCGCCGACGCCGACGTCCAGCCGCCGGGCGAGGCGGGCGTTGACGGCCGCCTCGCCGTCGGCGCGCGGCGCCGTGCCCGACAGCACGCTCACCATGCCGGCGAGCTGCGGGTCGGCCACGTCGAGCGTGCGGCCGGTGATCCCGGCGACGCCGTCAGGGGTGTACACCTCGGTGAAGTCGCTCACGACCTGGGTGACCCGGGACCCGGCGGGCAGCACCCGGAGCAGGTCCTCGGCGGTGGTGGGCTTCTCGCGGGCGGGACCGTCGAACTGGTACGCCCGCCCGTCGGCGCCCTGGACGATCGGGGCGTCGGCGATCCACTGCACGTCGGCGTCGTACCGGCCGAGCTCGCGGTCGAGCTGCTCGGCGGGCCGCAGCTCGTTCATGTCGTACACGGTCGCGGCGAACGACAGCCCCAGCGCGGGCAGCCCGAGCATGGCGATGACCAGCAGCGAGCGGCCCTTGGCGCGGCGGGCCTCGCGCCGGGCGATGCGCAGCGCGGGGATCCAGGCCCGCAGCCACCTCATGACGCGGCCTCCAGCAGCTGCTCGGGCTGGGCCAGCGGGCCGGAGGCGTCGACCACCCGGCCGTCGCGCAGGAAGATCACCCGGTCGGCCCAGGCCGCGTGCCGGGCCTCGTGGGTGACCAGCACCGCGGCGGCGCCGGCGTCGACGCGGGCGCGCAGCAGGCGCAGCACCGCCTCGCCGGTCACCGAGTCCAGGGCGCCGGTGGGCTCGTCGGCCAGCACCAGGCGGCGCTGCCCGACCAGCGCGCGGGCGATGGCGACGCGCTGCTGCTGGCCGCCGGACATCTCGTCGGGGAAGCGGTCGGCGTACCCGTCCAGCTCGACCTCGGACAGCGCGGCCTCGGCCAGCGGGCGGGCCTTGCGGGCGGACAGGCCCTCCAGCTCCAGCGGCAGGGCCACGTTCTCCGCGGCGGTGAGGCTGGGCAGCAGGTTGAGCGCCTGGAACACGTAGCCGACGCTGCGCCGCCGCAGCGAGGCGAGCTGCGGGCGGCGCAGGGTGGACAGGGCCACGTCCTCGACCAGCACCTCGCCGGAGTCCGGCGCGTCGAGCCCGCCGGCCAGGTTGAGCAGCGTGGACTTGCCGGAGCCGGATGGGCCCATCACGGCGACCAGCTCGCCGGCGTGGACGGCGATGGTGACGCCGGCCAGGGCGTGCACCGCGGCCTCGCCGGTGCCGTGGGTGCGGTGGACGTCGCGCAGTTGCAGGACGGCGGTGCTCATACCTCGGACCTCCGGGGGGCGCTGTCGTGCTGCGGCAACGGCGCGGCGGCGGGCTTCTCGTAGCGCACCAGCGCGGTCTCGCAGTGGTCGAGCCAGCGCAGCTCGGCCTCGGATTGGAAGATCATGGCTTCGAGCACCAGGCGCCACGGCAGCTCCGCGTCGGCGCGCTTGAGGCGGGTGTACTCCTGCAGCGCGCGCATGGTCGCGGTGCGCTGGGTCTGCACCACCGCCTGCACGTCGATGCCGGGCGTGGTCAGCGCGAGCGCCAGCTTGATGGCGAGCTCGTCGCGCGGGCGGTCGGCGCGGGCGATCGGGGTGGCGAACCAGAGCGCGAGCTCGGCGCGACCCTCGGCGGTGATCTCGTACGGGCGCTGCCCCCCGTCGTTCTCCGGCAGCGCGCGCACGAGCCCGTCACGGTCGAGGCGGTTGAGGGTGGTGTAGACCTGGCCGATGTTGAGCGGCCAGGTCGAGCCGGTGGAGTCTTCGAACTCGGCCCGCAACTGGTAGCCATAGCGGGGCCCGCGTTCGAGCAGGGCGAGCAAACCATGCCGGATGGACATGGCTACTGAGTATGCATACCCGGTATGTGGATGGCAATCCGGGCCGGTTCACTGACCCTTTCGGCCCGGGTAGGCGGTGGTCGCGGGGGTCACGCCGGCCCGCTTGCGCCAGCGGGTGCCGCGCACCGCCGCGTCGGTGTACGCGGCCAGTACCTCGCGCCGCAGCGGGCCCTCGGCGTCGGCCAGCGCGGCCCGCCACGTCACGGCGACCCCGTCCTCCACGTACGCCGCCAGCTTCAGCGCCGCGGCCCGGTCGGCCAGCGGGAACGGCAGCGCGTAGCCCGCCTGCGCCACGGGCGCCTCGGCCTTCAGCTCGGCCAGCCGCACCAGCAGCGCGTCGCGGCGTGTGCGGTGCGCCTCCTCGCCGGCCCGGGCCTCCTTGCGGCCCGCGTTGTCCAGCAGCACCCCGAGCCGCCCGTACGCGTAGATCGCGCTGTGCTCGGCGGCCAGGGCGGTCTGCAGCCGCTCCGCCAGCGTCGTCATGCCTGCTCCCCGTCGTGCCCACCGGCGGCGTACGCCCGCCGGAGCGTGTCAGTGGTCACGCCAGCACCTCGACGTGCGTGGCGCGGGCGGCGGCGATCTCGCCGACCAGCACGGCCCGCGCCGTGGTGGTGCTCACACAGGCCTCCGCCGCCTGCTTCGCGGCCGACGCCTCCGCGGTGCGCAGGCTCGCCAGGATCGCCTTGCGGTCGCCGCCGACGGGCGCCGCGCTCGGCAGGCTGAACGCGCTCGGCGAGGGCTTCGGGCTCATGATCGCGTCGAGGGCGGCGGCGTGCGCCTTGTGGGTGTCGCGCAGGGGCGTGAGCAGGGCGGTCAGCGTCGTGTCGGCGGCCAGCGCGGCGTCGTACGCCGCCACCAGCCCGTGCGTGCCGGCGAGCAGGCCGGTCAGCGCGTCCGGCGGGGGCGGAGCGTCCGGGCCGGGGCTGAGCAGGTCGCAACCGGCCAGCGCCGGCGCGGTCAGTCCGGCGGCCGCGGCCGCGCCGCCCGCCCGCAGCAGCGCCCGTCGATTCGGCCGGGAGCCGCCCGGCCAGCTATGATCATTTACCCGCGTACGCACCGCGCCAGTCTTCCTCATCGGGCCGGGCTCCGCTAACCGCCGTTCACGTGTCGAACGCTGGTGGGCGGTCCTCGAGGGTCCGCCGTCACGGTGGGCCGCCGGGCCGGCCACTCGCGCGCGGCGACCGCAGCGCGCCGCTGGTAGCTGCCGCGTGGTCGCGGGTTACGCTCTGCGCAGTCGATGTATCACCGAGAGGGGTGCCCTCAGATGGCTCAGCGTGGCCGCGCCACGGGTCGGCAGGCGGGCCGGACGGCCGCCCGCCCGGCCGCACCCGCGCCTGCCCGGACCTCTCCGGCGGAGCTGGCCGCACGGCGCGCCCGTTTACAGGACGTGATCGAGCCGGTGGTCACCGAGACCGGCTACGACCTGGAGGAGCTCTCCGTCAAGCAGGTCGGCCGCCGGCACCTGGTCCGCGTGATCATCGACGGTGACGGCGGGGTCGGCCTGGACGCGATCGCCGACGTCTCCCGCGCGGTGTCGCGGGCGCTCGACGACGCCGAGGCGTCCGGCCGGGACCTGATCATGGGCGAGTACCAGCTGGAGGTCTCCTCGCCCGGGGTGGACCGGCCGCTCACGCTGCCGCGGCACTGGACCCGCAACGTCGGCCGCCTGGTCAAGGTCAAGGCCGGCGAGCGGACGCTGACCGGCCGCGTCGTGGACGCCGACGGTGAGGGCATCACGCTCGACGTGGACGGCAAGGAGCACGCGCTCGGCTACGACGCGCTGGGCCCCGGCCGGGTGCAGGTCGAGTTCAAGCGCATGAACGAGATCTCCGATGAGGAGCTCGCGGAGTTCGACGACGACTCGTCCGACGACGAGGACCCGGACGACGGCGAGCCGGACGACGAAGGGGAAGAGCGGTGAACATCGATCTTGCAGCGCTGCGGGCGCTGGCACGTGACAAGGAGATCTCCGAGGAGACCATCCTCCAGGCGATCGAGTCTGCGCTGCTCACCGCATACCGGCACACGGACGGCGCGCAGTCGCACGCCCGCGTGGAGATCAACCGCCAGTCCGGCGCGGCCGTGGTGTACGCGCAGGAGTACGGCGGCGAGGGTGAGCTGCTGCGGGAGTGGGACGACACCCCGCACGACTTCGGCCGGATCGCGGCGATGACCGCCAAGCAGGTCATCCTGCAGCGGCTGCGCGAGGCGACCGACGAGGTCCACTTCGGCGAGTACGTCAACCGCGACGGCGACCTGGTCACCGGTGTGATCCAGGCGCACGAGACCCGCTCGGAGAAGGGCATCGTCTCGGTCGACCTGGGCAAGGTCGAGGCCGTGCTGCCGCAGTCCGAGCAGGTGCCGGGGGAGACCTACCCGCACGGCCAGCGCATCCGCTGCGTCGTGGTGCACGTGGCCAAGAGCTTCCGCGGCCCGCAGGTGACCCTGTCGCGCTCGCACCCGGCGCTGGTGAAGAAGCTGTTCGCGCTGGAGGTGCCCGAGATCGCCGACGGCACCGTGGAGATCGCCGCGATCGCCCGCGAGGCGGGGCACCGCACGAAGATCGCCGTGCGCTCCACCGTGCCCGGGGTGAACCCGAAGGGCGCCTGCATCGGCCCGATGGGCCAGCGGGTGCGCGCGGTCATGAGCGAACTGCACGGCGAGAAGATCGACATCATCGACTGGTCGGACGATCCGGCGGAGTTCGTGGGCAACGCGCTCTCGCCCGCCAAGGCGCTCAAGGTCGAAGTGGTGGATCTCGCAGCGCGTGCGGCGCGCGTCACGGTGCCGGACTACCAGCTGTCGCTCGCGATCGGCCGGGAAGGGCAGAATGCCAGGCTGGCTGCCCGTCTGACCGGTTGGCGTATCGACATCCGCTCCGATGCGGCCGACTCGGGGGCCGCCGCGCCCCGGGGTCCGCGGTCCGGGGCTGATCACGAGACGGAGCCAGGCGGCACCCCGGTCTCCGCTTAGGGGTAGACTTTCCCGGTGGTACGACGCTCGCGGCCGGGACCGCTTGTGGAGGCCTCTCCCATCACGCCTGTGGCACCTCCGGTGCGCACGTGCGTCGGGTGCAGGCAGCGGGCGTCCGTTACCGAGCTGCTCCGCGTCGTGGCGGTGGCGTCGGGAGCTGACCAGTTCAGTCTCCGACCCGACCCGCGACGCAGATCGACCGGCCGGGGTGCGCATGTGCACCCGACAGCGGCCTGTCTCGAGTCGGCGCTGCGGCGTCGCGCCTTCGGGCGCGCGCTGCGGATCACCGGGGTCATCGACGCCGGTGAGCTGACCGAGGCGATCCACGGATCGTGACACGGTCCGAGGGATCACGACATCGATCCGAAGGATCACCGCCAGACCATCACGGGGTGGCGGACCACCGTAGACGGGCGCCTCATCAGCTCCGTCTGAGGATCAAGCAAGGTAGGACGACCGGCATGGGCACACGATGAAGTCGCAAAAATGATCAGGCTTCAAGTGCACAAGTGAGGTCGCAGCGGGTCACTGCCCGTGCGACCTCGGAGTGAGGAGTGCAGTGGCAGGCAAGGCCCGCGTACACGAGCTTGCAAAGGAGCTCGGCGTCGAGAGCAAGAACGTTCTCGCCAAACTCAAGGAGATGGGCGAGTTCGTCAAGTCCGCGTCGAGCACCGTGGAAGCTCCCGTCGCACGACGGCTGAAGGACGCCTTCGCGGCGGGCGGGGCGGCTCCGGCTGCCCCGAGCGCGCCGTCGGCGCCCCAGGCAGCCGCGGCGACGCCGGCGGCGACCAGCAACGAACCCCGGGTGACGGCGCGTCCGGCACCCCCGAAGAAGCCCTCGGCACCACCGGTGAAGCCGAAGGCACCCGTCTCGATGGTCCCGCCCACCCCGGTCACCAAGCCGGCGAGCGCCCACGACATCGAGGTCGCCGCGGCGGAGGCCCGTGCCTCGGCCCTGAAGGCCGAGCAGGAGGCCGCGGTCCGCGCGGCCCAGCAGGCGGCGAAGCAGCGTGAGGACAGCGGGCGCCCGGACGCCCCGAAGCCCAGCTTCATGCCTCCCCGGCCCGGTTCGTCCGCGGCCGGCGGCGCGCGTCCGGCCGCGCCGAGCGGCCGTCCCGGTGGGCCCGGTGCACCCGGCGGCGACCGCCGCGACGGGCGCCCGTCCGGCCCGCGTCCCGAGGGGGGCCGCGAGCGCGGTCCGCGTCCCGAGGGCGGCGGCCGTGAGGGCCGTCCGGCCACCCCCGGTGGTGGCCGCCCGCCGCGCAGCGGCGGCAACAACCCGTTCGGCATCTCGCAGGGCGGCGGCGCCCCGTCGCGTCCGTCCCCGGCCGGCATGCCGCGTCCCAACCCGGCCTCCATGCCGCCGCGGCCCAGCCCGGCGTCGATGCCGCCGCGGCCCAACCCGGCCTCCATGCCCAGCCAGCGTCCGGCGCGTCCGGGCGGCGGCGCGGGTCGTCCGGGTGGTCCCGGTGGCGGTGCCGGTCGTCCCGGCGGCGGCGGCGGTGGCTTCCGCGGCGGTCCCGGTGGCGGCGGCGGTGGCGGCTTCCGTGGCGGTCCCGGTGGCGGCGGTGGCGCCGGCACGGGCTTCCGTCCCGGTGGCGGTGCGCCCGGTGGCGGCGGCGGTTACCGCGGCGGTCCCGGTGGTGGCACCGGTGGCCCGCCGGCGGGTGGCGCCGGTCGTCCCGGTGGCGGTGCCGGCGGCCGTGGCCGCGGTGGCGGCGCTGCCGGTGCGTTCGGTCGTGGCGGCGGCAAGTCGCGCGGCCGCAAGTCGAAGAAGCAGCGGCGTCAAGAGTTCGACAACCTGTCCGCGCCCACGATGAGCTCGGGTGCGCCGCGGGGCCAGGGGCAGGCGCTCCGGCTGCCGCGCGGCGCCTCGCTGTCGGACTTCGCCGACCGCATCAACGCCAACCCGGGCTCGCTCGTCCAGGAGATGTTCAACCTGAACATCATGGTGACGGCGACGCAGTCCTGCACCGACGACGACCTGATGCTGCTCGGTGAGCACCTCGGCTTCGACGTGCAGATCGTCAGCCCCGAGGACGAGGACCGCGAGCTGCTCGCGCGCTTCAACATCGACCTCGACGCCGACGTCGACGAGGAGCGCCTGGTCAGCCGTCCGCCGGTGGTGACCGTCATGGGTCACGTCGACCACGGTAAGACCAAGCTGCTCGACGCGATCCGCTCGGCCAACGTGGTCGAGGGCGAGGCCGGCGGCATCACCCAGCACATCGGCGCGTACCAGGTGCACGTCGAGCACGAGGGTGAGGACCGCGCGATCACGTTCATCGACACCCCGGGTCACGAGGCGTTCACCGCCATGCGTGCCCGTGGTGCGCAGGCCACCGACATCGTGGTGCTGGTGGTGGCGGCCGACGACGGCGTCATGCCGCAGACGATCGAGGCGCTCAACCACGCCAAGGCGGCCGACGTGCCGATCGTGGTCGCGGTGAACAAGGTCGACAAGCCGGAGGCCAACCCGGGCAAGGTGCGCCAGCAGCTGACCGAGTACGGCCTGGTCGCCGAGGAGTACGGCGGCGAGACCATGTTCGTCGACATCTCCGCCAAGAGCCGTCTCAACATCGACGGCCTCCTGGAGGCGGTGCTGCTGACCGCGGACGCGTCGCTGGAGCTGACCGCTCCGATCGACGGCCACGCCCAGGGTCTGGCCATCGAGGCCCGGCTCGACAAGGGCCGCGGCCCGGTCGCGACGGTGCTGGTCCAGAAGGGCACGCTCAACGTCGGTGACTCGATCGTGGCGGGCAACGCCTACGGCCGCGTCCGGGCGATGCTGGACGAGAACGGCCACCCGCTGTCCGAGGCGGGCCCGGCCCGTCCGGTCATGGTGCTCGGTCTGACCGCGGTGCCGGGTGCGGGTGACACCTTCCTGGCCGCCGACGACGACCGGACGGTGCGTCAGATCGCCGAGCAGCGGCAGGCCCGCAAGCGGGCGGCCGAGCAGGCGAGCCTGCGTGGCCGGGTGTCCCTGGAGAACCTGCTCGAGAAGATCAAGGAGGGCGAGCGCACCTCGCTCGACCTCATCATCAAGGGCGACGTGTCCGGCTCCGTCGAGGCGCTGGAGGACGCGCTGGTCGCGCTGCCGATCCCGGAGGAGATCCAGCTTCGGATCATCCACCGCGGCGTCGGTGCGATCACCGAGAACGACGTCAACCTGGCGTCCGCCTCGGCGAACTCGACCGCGATCATCATCGGCTTCAACGTGCGGCCGATGGAGCAGGCTCGGGATCTGGCCGACCGCGCGGGCGTGGAGATCCGGTACTACACCGTCATCTACCAGGCCATCGAGGAGATCGAGGCGGCCCTCAAGGGCATGCTCAAGCCGGAGTACGAGGAGGTCGCCCTGGGTTCGGCGGAGGTCCGCGAGGTCTTCCGTTCGTCCAAGGTGGGTCTCATCGCCGGCTGTCTCGTCCGGTCGGGCCTGCTGCGCCGCAACGCCAAGGCGCGGGTCGTGCGCGACGGCACGGTCGTGGCGGAGAGCGCCTCGATCGGCTCGCTCAAGCGGTTCAAGGACGACGCGACCGAGGTCCGCGAGGGCTTCGAGTGTGGTCTGACGCTGAACGGCTTCGGCAACCTGCAGGTCGGCGACATCATCGAGACCTTCGAGATGCGCGAGAAGCCGCGGGTGTGAGCTAGGTAGGCGGGGCGGGCTCCCGGCGCACAACGCGCCGAGACCCGCCCCGCCCCATGTCCACCCCACCCCCCGCTATCCGCCGATCTTGCGCGAACGGTGGGTACGACACGCCCGAACCGGGCAAAAGGGCAACAGTTCGTGCAAGATCGTCGTTGGTACAGCGGCGGGAGGGTGGAGTCGTGGGTAGGTATGCACTGCTGGTGGCGCCGTCGGCGAACCGGGTCTACACGCAGTCGGCGCCGGAGCTGATGGCGTCGGAGCTGGCGGTGTTCTCGGAGCGGGCGCTCGGCGGGCGGGTCGAGCCGGCCGAGATCGCGGAGTTCGGCGGGCGGCCGTACCTGTCCTTCGAGGTCGAGGATGGTGGGCTCGGCGCCGAGGACCTGCGCGTGCTGGCGAACCTGTCGTCGGCGTACGCCCTGTTCGAGGTGGTGGGGGACGGTCTGCTCAAGCCGCTGGGCGAGCAGTCGCTGGACCGGTTCGACGACGACCTCATCACCATCCAGAAATACGCCGGCAAGACCAACGAGCACTTCACCAAGCTGCTGCTCAACGTCACCGTGCTGGCCACCTCGTGGGCCGACCAGCTGCTCGCCCGGCGGTTCACGGTGCTCGACCCGGTCGCCGGGCGCGGCACCACGCTCAACCAGGCGCTGATGTACGGCTGGGACGCCATCGGCGTCGAGCTCGACAGCAAGGACGTCGAGGCGTACAGCGCGTTCCTGAAGACGTGGCTCAAGAACAAGCGGATCAAGCACACCACCGAGATGGCGCCGCTGCGCCGCGAGGGCAAGCGGATCGGCCGCCGCTTCGACGCCCGCATCGGCGACGTACGCGACCAGCCCCAGCACCTGACCCTGTTCGAGGCCGACACCACCAACGTGCGCGGCCTGCTCAAGGGCAACACGGCCGACGTGATCGTGGCCGACCTGCCGTACGGCGTCGTGCACGGCAGCCGCAGCGCCAAGGGCCTGGCCCGGGGCCCGCTGGAGCTGCTGGAGGAGTCCCTGCCCGGCTGGCTGTCGCTGCTGCGCCCCGGCGGCGCGGTCGGCCTGTCCTGGAACACCCACGTCGCCCCGCGCGAGGACGCCCTCGACCTGCTGGAGGAGCACGGCCTGGAGGCGGTCGACGCCGAGGGCTTCGAGCACCGCGTCGACCAGGCCATCAACCGCGATATCGTGGTGGCCCGCAAGGTGTGATCTCGCGTACGCTTCACGGTCGTGCATACCGGAACAACCGTTTTCGACCTGTTGCTGCCCGGCGACTCCCGGTCGCTGAAGGAGAAGCGCTCCTACGTGCGCCCGATCATCGCGGCGCTGCGCAAGTACGAGGTCGCCGTGGCCGAGGTCGGCGCCCTGGAGCTGCATGGGCGCACCGAGATCGGGGTGGCCGTGGTCGCCGCCGATGCCGGGCACGTCAACGAGGTGCTCGACCAGTGCGAACGCCTCGTGCTCGGCCGCCCCGAGGTCGAGGTCCTCTCCGTCAAGCGCCGCTGGTACGGCGACGACGACTGAGCCGCCCGCGTCCGGTGGTGTTCGCGTGGTCACAGTGGTCTGAGCTGCGGCTGTGGGCCCGCTCATCTCGCGCGCGTGAGGGTCGGACGTGGCGGGTAGTGTCATGGTGTTGGTTTCGACCCTGGCTCGTCACCGCGCCGGCGTGAGCCGTCGCGTGGCGCGGCCGAGGTCGTCGGTCGCGGAGGTGACGTGATGGCTGATCCGGCCAAGGTGCGCAAGCATGCCGAGCGAGTGCGGGAGCTCGTCGCATCGGCGGTACGTACCCAGATCAAGGACCCCCGCCTGGGGATGATCACTATCACGGACGCGCGGATCACCGCCGACCTGCGTGAGGCCACCGTCTTCTACACGGTGCTCGGCGACGCCGAGGAGCAGGCGGGCACGGCCGCGGCGCTGGAGAGCGCCAAGGGCATGCTGCGCGGCGTGGTGGGCCGGGCCCTCGGCCTGCGCCACTCGCCCTCGCTGGCGTTCGTCTCCGACGACGTCCAGGAGCACGTCAAGCACATCGACGACCTGCTGGCCGAGGCCAAGCAGCGCGACGCCCAGGTGCAGGAGCTCGCCGCCGGTGCGGCGTACGCCGGTGACGCCCAGCCGTACAAGGTCGAGGACGACGAGGACGCGCAGGACGAGGACGACGAGGAGGAGCCTGCGCTGCGCGCGGCAGCCCAGCGGTGAACGCGGCGACGCTGGCGGCCGGCACCGTGGGCCGCCCGACCGAGCAGGACTGGGCCGCGGCCGTGGACGCCGTCCGCACCGGCCTGCGGCCCGGGGCGCGGGTGCTGCTGGTCTGCCACGTCAACCCCGACGGTGACGCGCTGGGCAGCATGCTCGGCTTCGCCCAGGGCCTGCGCCGGCTCGGCGTGACGTCGCTGCAGTGCACGTTCCCGGGCCCGCTGAGCGTGCCCGCGCCGCTGCACATGCCCGCGATGGACCTGCTCGTCCCCGAGGCCGAGGCCGACCCCGCGCCGGACCTGCTGGTGACCTTCGACGCGGCCAGCGAGTCGCGGCTCGGGTCGCTGGTGGACCGGCTGGAGACTGCCACGGTCAGCCTCGTGCTCGACCACCACGCGTCGAACACCGGCTTCGGCAAGGTCTCCCTGGTCGACCCGTACGCCGCGGCGACCTCGGTGGTCGCGGCGGAGCTGCTGCGGCGGCTCGACGTCCCGCTGGACCGGCCCATGGCCGAGTGCCTCTACATCGCGCTGGTGACCGACACCGGCTCGTTCAAGTTCGACCTGACCACGCCCGAGGTGCACGAGCTCGCCGCCCGGCTGGTCGCCACCGGCATCGACGTCGGCGGCATCTCCCGCCGCATCTTCGACAGCCGCCCGTTCGGCGCGGTGCGGCTGTTCGGCGAGGTGATGGGGCGGGCCCAGCTGGAGCCGGAGTCGGCCTGCGGCCGCGGGCTCGTATACGCCGTGGCCACGCTCGACGACCTGGCCAAGCACGACCAGCCGCCGTACGTGCTGGAGGCCCTGATCGACTCCGTGCGCTGCGTCTCCGAGGCGGACGTGGCCCTGCTGCTCAAGCAGGTCGCGCCGCGGGAGTGGGCGGTCTCCATGCGCAGCAAGGGCGGCGCCGACGTCAGCCGGGTCGCGGTCGCGCTCGGCGGCGGCGGGCACCGGCTCGCCGCGGGCTTCACCGGACACGGCAGCGCCGAGGAGATCATCGCCGCGGTACGCGCACGGCTGGCGGAGCAGGGCTAGCCCGCGACGCCCAGCGCACGACGCGCCGCGGACGGGGTGGGAAAGGGCTCCCGGCAGACCGGTCAACGGAGCACAATCGGGTCATGGAACAGCGTCCCGAGCTCGCCGTCGACCCGGTGCGGCCGTGGGCGCGCGCGCAGGTCATGCTGCCCGTGTTCGTGCCGTTCTCGCTGATCGGCGGGCTGCTCCCGTCGTTCTCCCTGGCCGCGAACCTCTACGTGCTGGCACTCGGCGGCGGCATGATGCTGGCCGGCATGTCCTCGCGGCTGCCCCGCCGGGCCGCCCCGCCGACCCTGCTGCCCGGCGTCGCCTGGTGGCTCGTCCCGATCGCGGTGTTCGTGGTCGTCGAGGTGGTCACCTTCGCCCTCGGGTCCACGCACGACTACCCGACGCTCTCCCTGCTGGCCGACCCGCTGCTCGACGGATACCTGCTGCGCAGCCTCGCGTACTTCGGCTGGCTGGCCGGATTCTGGGGGCTGGTGCGCCGATGAGCCTGACCCGATTTCTCGCCATCGCCGGGTTCGTGCTGGCGGGCCTGGCGGTGCTCGCCGTGGAGTGGGCGGCTCGCCGCCCCGACTCGCGGGTGCCGACTGTCGGCGACGTCGCGGCGCTGGTCATGCGCTACGACGTCAGCGGCATCCCGGTCGGCCGCCTGGCCATCCTCAGCTTCTGGTTCTGGCTCGGCTGGCACTTCCTGGCCCGCTAGCCGACCTTCGGTGGAGCTGTCTGCGGCCAGACCTCCTCTGGGACGGGCGACGAAAGATCGCTGTTTCGTGTCGGGATCTCCAGTGAGGCTCCGTATTTCGACACGGGATGGCGATCTTCGCGGGCGGGGCGCGGGGGTGGGAGGAGGGGGATGGGAGCCGGGTGGCTGAGCGGAGATTCAGGGGGAGATTTCCGACTTGGTGTGCGTTAAGGCGGGGTTCAGCAGGTCAGTCGTGATGCCGACGGTCCAGGATGCGGGAACGCCTGTGCAGGATGTGGAACTGAACGATAGTTTTGCCTGCAGCGGTGTTGTTCGCGGTCCCACCCGACCGGCGGCGCCCGTGGCAAGTCACACCGGCGAGAGGCTCGGCGATCCCGAGACGGCGGCGGACGAGAAAAGTGCGGCACGTGCCTCGTGCGCGCGAAATTCACCCGTTGTTCGGAAGGACCGTCCCATGCCCACGTCCAAGAAGCCCCAGCCCCAGCCCACCGACGAGGACCGCGAGCGCGAGCAGGCCCGGCGTGCCCTGCAGACCTCGATGGACACCCGGCAGTAGTCCCACCCGGGCGGAAAACGAACTCGGCGGGGTGATCGCGGCGTCTAGGCTGTCGTGATGTCCTCGACCGCCGTGCCGGCAGAACCCGCCGTCGACGATCTCCTCTCGGCCCTGGCGTCGCAGAACCGCAGGTTGCTGCTCGCGGCCTGGGCCGTCGGCGGTGCCGGGCTGGCTCTTTGCGCCGGCCTCGCCGGGCAGCCCGGCTGGTCGTGGCGGCTGGTCGCCGCCGGCACCGCGCTGGCGACGCTGTTCGCCTACCTCGGCGTGGCCCACCTGCTCTGGCGGGTACGCCGTCCCGCGGCGCTCGCGCCGGTGACCATGCCGCAGGGGTTCACCGCGCTCGGCTCGCCCGTCGCGTACGCGCGTGGCGTGCCGGCGCTGGCCGGTGCCGGGCTCGCGCTCGGGGTCGGGCAGCGGATTACCGCGCTCCTGCTCCTCCTGCTCGCCGCGCTGCTGATCCACTTACAGCCCCGGCTGCTCGTCACGCCCGGCGGGGTGACGGTGCGGCGGGTCCTCTCCCGCTCGCTGCCCTGGGCGCACCTGACCGGTGTCCGGGTGACCAGCCGCGGCGGCATCGCCGAGCTGTCGCTGGCGACGGCCGTGCCGAACCGGCCCGCCGGGACCGTGCGGCTCGCGCTGCCCTCGCTCGACGTCGACCGTGCCTTCCTCGTCCACCTGCTGCTGCACTACCTGGCCGTGCCCGAGGACCGCACCGCCATCGGCGCCCCCGCGGAGCTGTCCCGCCGCCGCGCCACCTTCCCGCGGCCCGCCGTGGACCGGCCGGCCGACGAGCTCGCCGAACTCCTCGGCGAGGACGAGCCACTGCTGACTGAAGGTGAAGCTCACCAGGGTGACCTGGCATCGCTGCTCGGTGAAGCCCACCGTGGTGCGGACGGGTCACTGCCCGATAAGGGCGAACCACCGCTGCGTGAGGGCGTGTCCCTGCGTGTCGATGAGGACGGCCTGCGGTGATCGCGGTCCGGGAGCGAGTGCGCGAGGGCGTGTCCCTGCGTGTCGGTGAGGACGGCCTGTGGTGACCGTGGTCCAGGAGCGTGCCGCTGCGAGCGGATACCGCAGGATCGCCGCGCTCGCTCTGCCCGCGCTGGTCGTGCTGGCCGCCGAACCGCTCTACGTGCTCGTCGACACCGCCGTGGTGGGACACCTCGGCCGGGTGCCGCTGGCCGCTTTGGGCCTGGCGGGGACCGTGCTCGGGCTGGCCGTGTGGCTCGGCAACGTGCTCGCGTACGGCACGACGGGCCGGGCCGCGCGCCGCTTCGGGGCGGGGGACCGGGCCGGCGCGGTCGGCGAGGGCGTGCAGGCGTCCTGGCTGGCCGGGCTCGCGGGCCTGGCGCTGGTCGCCGCCGCGCAGCTGTTCGCGGGGCCGCTGACGAGCGCGCTGTCCGGCAACGGGCCGGAGTCGGCGCAGGTCGCCGCTCAGGCTGCGCTGTGGTTGCGGGTGGCCAGCCTCGGCGCGCCGTTCATCCTGCTGGCGATGGCGGGCAACGGCTGGATGCGCGGCGTGCAGGACACCCGGCGACCGCTGTACTACGTGCTCGGCGCGAACCTCGCCTCGGCCGTGCTGTGCCCGCTGCTGGTGTACGGGCTGGGCTGGGGCATGGTGGGCTCCGCGTGGGCGAACGTGGCGGCGCAGGCGGCCTCCGGCGCCCTGTTCCTGCGCGCGCTGGTGCGCGAGCGGGTGCCGCTCGCGCCGCAGTGGGCGTGCTGCGCCGCCAGCTGTCCGTCAACGGCGCGCTGCTCGTGCGGGGCGCCGCGTTCCAGGCCTGCTTCCTGTCGGCGGCGGCGGTGGCGGCCCGCTTCGGCGCGGCGTCGCTGGCGGCGCACCAGATCGCGCTGCAGCTGTGGTTCTTCAGCGCCCTGGTGCTCGACTCGGTGGCGATAGCGGCGCAGTCCCTGGTCGGCGCGGAGCTCGGGGCGGGCGACACGGCGGCGGCCAAGGCCGTCGCGCGCCGCATCGCCTGGCTCGGCGGCTGGTGCGGGGTCGCGTTCGCCGTGGTGCTGGGGGCGAGCGTCGCGGTGCTGCCCGCGCTGTTCGTCGACGATCCCGCGGTATGGGCGCAGGCCGCGCTGATCTGGCCGTGGTTCGCCGTGCTGCTGCCACTGGGCGGGATCGTGTTCGCGCTCGACGGGGTGCTCATCGGCGCGGGCGACGTGGCGTACCTGCGCAATCTGACCATCGTCGCGGCGGTGGCGGGTTTCCTGCCGCTGACCTGGCTCGCGTACGTCCTCGGCTGGGGGCTGGGCGGGGTGTGGGCAGGCCTGACACTGTTCGTCGTGGTGCGGCTGGTGGCGCTGCTGCTGCGCATGCGCACCGGCGGCTGGGCCGTGCCCAGCCCCGCGCCAGCGGCCCCCTAGGCTGGACGTCTGCGCCGGACCCGCCCGAACCGGTCCGGTGGCCGAGTGCGGCGAGGAGAAGCGTGAGCGGCAGGAAGAACGACCGTCCGGTGACCGACGGGCTGATCGTGGTGGACAAGGCCGGCGGGATGACCTCGCACGACGTGGTCGCCCGGGTGCGCCGCATCGCGGGCACCCGCAAGGTGGGCCACGGCGGCACCCTGGACCCGATGGCCACCGGCGTGCTGGTGCTCGGCGTCGGCCGGGCCACCCGGCTGCTCACGTACGTCGTCGGCACGGACAAGGTCTACCGGGGCACCATCCGGCTGGGGCAGCGCACGGTCACCGACGACGCCGAGGGCGACGTCACCGCGACCGCGCCCACCGGCGACGTGACCGACGACGCGATCCGCGCCGGGCTGGCCGCGCAGACCGGCGAGGTCGACCAGGTGCCGTCCGCGGTCAGCGCGATCAAGGTGAACGGCGTGCGCTCCTACCACCGGGTCCGGCAGGGCGAGCAGGTCGAGCTGCCCGCGCGCCGGGTGACCATCTCCCGGATCGACGTGTCCGGGATCACCCGGCTGGACGACGTGATCGACGTCGAGGTGGAGGTGGCCTGCTCGTCGGGCACCTACATCCGGGCGATCGCCCGTGACCTGGGCGCAGCGCTGGGTGTCGGTGGTCACCTCACCGCGCTGCGGCGCACCGCCGTGGGCGGGTTCACCCTCGCCGAGGCGTACACCCTGGAGAAGCTCGCGGAGCTCGCCGACCCGGTGGCGCTGCCGCTCGCGCAGGCCCTGGGCCGCGCCATGCCGGTGCGCACGGTCGACGCGGACGCGGCGAAGATCGTGTCGCACGGCGGGCCGCTGCCCGCCGTCGGTCAGACCGGGCCGTACGGTGTGGTGGGCCCGGACGGGGCCGCGCTGGCCGTGATGTCCGAGCGCGGCGGCCGGGCCAAAGCGGAGATCGTCCTGGTGGGAGGCGAGCAGTGATGCAGCGTTGGCGGGGGTACGACGCGGCGCCCGGCGGCTGGGGCCGCTCGGTGGTGACCATCGGCGTCTTCGACGGCGTGCACACCGGGCACCAGCAGACCATCGGCCACGCCGTGAAGAAGGCCCGCGAGCTGGGCCTGCCCGCGGTGGTGCTGACCTTCGACCCGCACCCGTCCGAGGTGGTGCGCCCCGGCTCGCACCCGGCCGTGCTCACCCCGCCGCTGCGCAAGGCCGAGCTGATCGAGGGCCTCGGCGTGGACGTGCTGTGCGTGCAGCCGTTCACGCTGGAGTTCTCGAAGCTCGACGCCGACCGGTTCGTGCACGACGTGCTGGTCGAGCACCTGCACGCGGCGCTGGTCGTGGTGGGGGAGAACTTCCGCTTCGGCCACCGCGCCGCCGGGGACGTGGAGCTGCTGGCCAAGCTCGGCCGCACGTTCGGCTTCGCGGTGGAGTCGGCGCCGCTGGTCACCGGCGACGGCACGATCTTCTCGTCGACGTACGTGCGGGCCTGCGTGGACGCGGGCGACATCGAGACGGCCGCGGCGGTGCTGGGCCGCCCGCACCGGCTGGAGGGCGTCGTGGTCCGCGGCGACCAGCGCGGCCGCGAGATCGGCTACCCGACCGCGAACCTGATGGTGGCCAAGTACGCCGCCGTGCCCGCCGACGGGGTGTACGCGGCCTGGCTGGTGCGCGGCAACGACCGGCTGCCGGCCGCGGTGTCCATCGGGACCAACCCGACGTTCTCCGGGCAGGACCGGCGGGTGGAGGCGTACGTGCTGGACTTCGCCGGTGACCTGTACGGCGAGCGGCTGGCCCTGGACTTCGTCAGCCACCTGCGGCCGACGCTGAAGTTCGACGGCATCCCGGCACTGGTCGAGGCCATCGACGACGACGTCGCCCGCACGCGAGCCGTCCTGGGCGTGCCGAAGCCGTAGGATCGGCGGCTTTCCGCGGATCGAAGATCGGTGGGATGTGTCGTGATCTGCACTCGAACCGCAGTTCCTGACACGGAACGGCGATCTTGACGTTGAGGCGGCGCGCCGCGTGATGCGCCGGGTTTGCGTATCCCGTGGGGGTGGTATCCCACCTCCTGGTAGCCTTGACTCGACGCCGGGTTACCGGTGTCGGCCTCGTATGCCCTGCCCGACGCCGTGGGGATATTGAGGTGGCAAAAACCCACAGTTAGGGAGAACATGGCGCTCGACGCTACTGTCAAGACCCAGATCATGGCGGACTACGCCACCGTCGAAGGGGACACCGGCTCGCCGGAGGTCCAGGTGGCCGTCCTGACCAAGCGGATCCAGGATCTGACCGAGCACCTCAAGGTGCACAAGCACGACCACCACAGCCGTCGTGGTCTGCTGCTGCTCGTCGGCCGCCGCAAGCGGCTGCTGGCGTACCTGCAGAAGACGGACATCGCCCGCTACCGTGCGCTCATCGAGCGCCTCGGCCTGCGCCGGTGACTTGACGGGGGAGCGGCGCCAGTCGCTCCCCCGACGTTTGACCAGACATTTGGCACGCACCCGCCGTCGGGGGATATCCGGCGCTGGCGCAAGCAACACACCCAGAGCCGGTATGGGTCGGTCCTCGGTAGTGGTGTCCGGAGCGAGCTCCGGGCACTTCGATCGAAGACCGACTGTCCCACCCGAGTACGGGTCGCTCGCGTGCCGCGACAGAAGGAGCACAAAGCTTCATGACCGAGCACAACCTCGGCGAACAGACCAGCAAGGCCGTGATCGACAACGGGTCGTTCGGGACCCGCGAGGTCATCTTCACCACCGGTCGCCTGGCCCGCCAGGCCGCCGGATCCGTCATCGCCCAGCTGGGCGACACGGTGGTCCTCTCCGCGACCACCGCCAGCAAGCAGCCCAAGGACCAGTTCGACTTCTTCCCGCTGACGGTGGACGTCGAGGAGCGGATGTACGCCGCCGGCCGGATCCCGGGCTCGTTCTTCCGGCGGGAGGGCCGTCCGTCCGAGGACGCGATCCTGACCTGCCGCCTGATCGACCGGCCGCTGCGCCCGTCGTTCGTCAAGGGCCTGCGCAACGAGGTCCAGGTCGTCGAGACGATCCTGTCGCTCGACCCGGCCCACCCGTACGACGTGGTCGCGATCAACGCGGCCAGCATGTCCACCAAGCTGTCCGGCCTGCCGTTCAGCGGCCCGATCGGCGCCACCCGGGTGGCGCACATCGACGGTCAGTGGGTGGCCTTCCCGACCCACGCCGAGCTGGAGCGCGCCACCTTCGACATGGTCGTGGCGGGCCGCACGCTCGAGGACGGCGACGTCGCCGTCATGATGGTCGAGGCCGAGGCGACCGAGAACACCGCCAAGCTGGTCGCGGGCGGCGCGCAGGCGCCGACCGAGGAGATCGTGGCCGGTGGCCTGGAGGCGGCGAAGGTCGCCATCCGCGAGCTGTGCCGGGCGCAGAGCGAGCTGGCCGCCGTCGCGGCGAAGCCGGTGACCGAGTTCCCGGTGTTCCTGGACTACCAGGACGACGTGTACGCGGCCGTGAAGGCGGCGGCTGGCGGCGAGATCGCCGAGGCTCTCAAGATCGCCGGCAAGGCCGATCGCGAAGAGGCCCTCGACCTGGTCAAGGAGAAGGTCGTCGGCCAGGTCGCGCCGCAGTTCGAGGGTCGCGAGAAGGAGGTCTCGGCCGCGTTCCGGTCGGTGACCAAGTCCGAGGTGCGCAACCGCGTGCTGCGCGACGGCGTCCGCATGGACGGCCGTGGCCTGCGCGACATCCGCCAGCTCACCGCCGAGGTGCAGGTGCTCCCGCGCGTGCACGGCTCGGCGCTGTTCGAGCGCGGCGAGACCCAGATCCTGGGTGTCACCACGCTGAACATGCTGCGCATGGAGCAGGCGCTGGACACGCTGTCGCCGGCGAAGACCAAGCGCTACATGCACAACTACAACTTCCCGCCGTACTCGACCGGTGAGACCGGCCGGGTGGGCTCGCCCAAGCGCCGCGAGATCGGCCACGGCGCGCTGGCGGAGCGGGCGCTGATCCCGGTGCTGCCGTCGCGCGAGGAGTTCCCGTACGCCATCCGGCAGGTGTCGGAGGCGTTGGGCTCCAACGGCTCGACCTCGATGGGCTCGGTCTGCGCGTCCACGATGTCGCTGCTGAGCGCCGGTGTGCCGCTGAAGGCGCCGGTCGCCGGCATCGCCATGGGCCTCATCTCCGACGAGGTCGACGGCAAGACCCAGTACGTGACGCTGACCGACATCCTCGGTGCCG
This sequence comes from Catellatospora sp. NPDC049609, assembly GCF_040675365.1. NCBI lineage: Bacteria > Bacillati > Actinomycetota > Actinomycetes > Micromonosporales > Micromonosporaceae > Catellatospora > Catellatospora sp. NPDC049609. Next base: position 38,859 of record NZ_JBFAOU010000061.1, read on the forward strand.
AGGACGCGTTCGGCGACATGGACTTCAAGGTCGCCGGCACGCCGGAGTTCGTCACCGCCCTGCAGCTGGACACCAAGCTCGACGGCATCCCGTCGGACGTGCTGGCCGCCGCGCTGCAGCAGGCGCACGAGGCGCGCCAGACCATCCTCGGCGTGATGGCCGCGGCCATCGCCGCGCCGGGCGAGATGAGCGACTACGCGCCGCGGGTCACCACGGTGAAGATCCCGGTCGACAAGATCGGTATGGTCATCGGCCCGAAGGGCCAGACCATCAACGCGATCCAGGACGAGACCGGCGCCGAGATCTCCATCGAGGACGACGGCACGATCTACGTCGGCGCGACCGACGGCCCGTCGGCGCAGGCCGCCGTGGAGCGGATCAACGCCATCGCGAACCCGACCCTGCCGAAGGTGGGCGACCGCTTCCTGGGCACTGTGGTGAAGACGGCGGCGTTCGGCGCCTTCGTCTCGCTGACCCCGGGCCGCGACGGCCTGCTGCACATCTCCAAGGTGGGCGACGGCAAGCGGGTCGAGCGGGTCGAGGACTTCCTCAACGTCGGCGACAAGGTCGAGGTCGTCATCGCCGACATCGACGCGCGCGGCAAGGTGTACCTGGACAAGATCGGCCCCGACGGCAACCCGATCGTCTCCGACAAGGCGCCCCGTGAGGGTGGCGACCGCGGTGGCGACCGGGGCGGCGACCGCGGCCCGCGCAGCGACCGCGGCGGCGACCGTCCGGCTCGCAGCGACGACGGCGAGCGCCGCCGGCGCACCCGCCGCGAGTGACCGCTCGTCGGTGACCAGCAGGAACAGCTAGAGACACAGCCCGCGGGGAAGACTCCTTCCCCGCGGGCTGTGCCCGTTACCAGCACTGAGGAACCGTGCCGCCCATGTCTTCCGCACTCACCGCCTCCGGCGACCCCGTGCCGCAGCCCACCGGATCCGCCCCCGCGGCCCGCCGCGCCGAGCAGCCGGGTGCCGCCTCCGGCGAGCAGACCCGCGCCGCGAAGCGGCCGGTCACCCGTACGGTCGACGCCGACCCGCTCGGCGGCACGGTGCGGCGTACCGTGCTGCCCAACGGCATGCGGATCCTGACCGAGGCCGTGCCCGCGATGCGCAGCGTCACCTTCGGCATCTGGGTCGGCGTGGGCTCCCGCGACGAGGCGCCGCAGCTCGGCGGGGCCTCGCACTTCCTGGAGCACCTGCTGTTCAAGGGCACCCGCAAGCGCTCGGCGCTGGACATCTCGGCGCAGATCGAGGCCGTCGGCGGGGAGACCAACGCGTATACCGCCAAGGAGTACACCTGCTACTACGCGCGGGTGCTCGACGAGGACCTGCCGCTGGCCATCGACGTCATGTGCGACGCGGTCGCGGACTCGGTGCTGGCCGAGGCCGACGTGGAGACCGAGCGCGGGGTGATCCTCGAAGAGATCGCCATGCACGCCGACGAGCCGGGCGACGAGGTGCACGACCTGCACGCCGAGGTGCTGTACGGCGACCACCCGCTGGGCCGGCTGATCTCGGGCACCACCGAGACCATCACGCCGATGACCCGCAAGCAGATCAACAGCTTCTACCGCCGCCGGTACACCCCGCCGGTGATCGTGGTGGCGGCCGCGGGCAACCTCGACCACGCCACCGTGGTCAAGCTGGTGCAGCAGAGCTTCGCCGGCACGCCGCTGGGCGACGACGCGCCCGCCGCCGAGCCGGAGCCGACCCGCTCGCACCTGCACCGGGTCAAGCACCGCCCGGCGGGCACCCTGGTCCGCGAGGACGACACCGAGCAGGCGCACCTGGTGCTCGGCGGCCCCGCCCTGCACCGCCACGACGACCGCCGCTTCGCCCTCGGCGTGCTGAACAACGTGCTCGGCGGCGGCATGTCCAGCCGCCTGTTCCAGCAGGTCCGCGAGAAGCGCGGCCTGGCCTACTCGGTGTACTCCTACACCTCGCAGTACGCCGAGGCGGGCAGCTTCGCGGTGTACGCCGGCTGCGCCCCCGCCAAGGCCGACGAGGTGCTCGCCCTGATCCGCCAGGAGCTGGCCGACGCCGCCGCCCACGGCATCACCGCCGAGGAGCTGCGCCGCGGCAAGGGCATGCTCAAGGGCTCCCTCGTCCTGGGCCTGGAGGACACCGGCTCCCGCATGAGCCGCCTGGGCAAGGGCGAGCTGCTCCACGGCGACCTCATGTCGGTGGACGAGCTGCTGCGCCGCATCGACGCCGTCACCCTCGACGACGTGAACCACATCGCCGCCAAGATCCTCACCGTCCCCATGTCCCTCGCCGTGGTCGGCCCCTTCGAAGACTCCGCCTTCACCCTCTGACCCACCTGCCCCACCTGCGGCTGCCGGCTGTGTTGATCATGAACTTGTGGCACGGTTCGGCGGCGTGTCGTGTCCACCACATCATGATCGATCGGCGCTGGTGGTGGGCCCCGGGCGGTGGTGGGCGGGCCGGCGGGGAGAGTGGCGGCACACCGTGGGACATGCGCGTGGGTGGCGGTGGGGGTGCGGCCGGATCCGCTAGGTTGGGCGCGTGACTGAAGCAGTGGAGCCGTTGCGCGTCGGCGTGCTGGGTGCCCGGGGCCGGATGGGTGCCGAGGTGTGCCGGGCGGTCGACCAGGCCGAGGACCTCGACCTCGTCGCGATGATCGATCAGGGCGACTGGCTGTTCAACGCGTCGGATGCCGGAGCCCAGGTGGTCGTGGACTTCACCACGCCCGACGTGGTGCTGGACAACCTGCACTGGTGCATCGACCAGGGCATCAACGTGGTGGTGGGCACCAGTGGCTTCACCGACGAGCGCATCGCGCAGGTGAAGGGCTGGCTGGACGGCAAGCCCGGCGTCGGCGTCGTGATCGCGCCCAACTTCGGCATCGGCGCGGTGCTGATGATGGAGTTCGCGGAGCGGGCCGCCCGCTACTTCGACTCGATCGAGATCATCGAGCAGCACCACCCGAAGAAGCTCGACGCCCCCAGCGGCACCGCGCTGCACACCGCCCGGCTGATCGAGCAGGCCCGCAAGGCCGCCGGCAGCCCCGCGATGCCCGACGCGACCACCGACGAGATGCCCGGCGCCCGCGGCACCGAGGTCGGCGGCGTACGCATCCACAGCGTCCGCGCCGCCGGTCTGGTCGCCCACCAGGAAGTGCTCTTCGGCACCACCGGCGAGCTGCTCACCATCCGCCACGACTCCTTCGACCGCGTCTCCTTCATGCCCGGCGTCCTGCTCGCGATCCGCGAGGTCGTCAACCGCCCCGGCCTAACCCTCGGCCTCAACCCCCTCCTCTGACCCACCCCACCACCCCGCCCAAGATCGCGTCGATCTTGCGTGCGCGACCGGGCCGTGCCGCCAGTCGAACAGCTCGGCGCGCAGCCCTTCGCGGGTGGTGCGGTCGTTGGCCGCG